>NZ_LZJJ01000445.1:0-7517 GCF_001667625.1 Mycobacterium sp. E1715 | reverse complement strand
GTACAGATCCTGGAGCACTTCGCTCGCCGACTCCTCGTCGACGTGCGCCCGCAACACCAGCGCCTTGGCCAGCGCCCCGTCGACCGCCGCGACCGCGACCGGACCGTCGGGCTCCTCCAGGTACGACAGCGCCGGGGCGAACATGCCCAGCCGCGCCAGCGCGGTCCCCAGGGCGATCCTGGCCGCGTGCGCGAACGCCTCGTCGAGCCCGGCGTCGTTCACGACCGGCGTCAGCAACTTGACGACGTCCGACCAGCGCTCGGCGCGGTAGTTGAGGACGACGGCGACCCAGCGGGCCTCGCGCCAGCTCGGGCGGCGCGCGGTCAGGCCGGTGACGATCTGGTCGGCTTCGGCGAGCCGCGCCGCATCCCCGGTCGACGCCAGGCCCGCCGCGTGGGCGAGGTGGAAATCGTCTGGGGTGGCGGCGCGGAACTGCAGGTACAGCCCGGTGTCATAGCGGAAGCCCAGTTCGCCCGGCGCCAGATCCACCTTCCGCTGCAACACCCCGGCCGTGCTCGCGGTGCGCGACACCGCCTCCAGCACCCGCAGGGACACATCGCCGGCGGCCGCGAGGCCCGTCCAGGCGTCGCACTGGTCGTGGGCGACCCGGGTCAGCGCGGTGAAGCCGGAGCGGGCGGCGGTCAGGTCGGCCGGGCGCTGGCGCTGGTAGACCGAGATGCCGAGCGCGCGGCAGCACGTGGCGAACCGGCTGACGACGTCGCCATCAACCCTGGCATCCGCACGTGAATTGACGGGCTGAGCGGCGAGCACGCCGGTGTCACCGAGTTCCACGGCCACGTCTCTCCATTTGTGTAGCCTCCCCTAACCTAACCCGCCTGAAGTTAGCATTGCATAAGCTAAGTGTCGAGGCGCGAGGGCCCGTCCGACTCACCACATCACTCCCAGCTCATCACCGCGAATGAGGGAGTTCAGGCGTACTCCCGTCCGCATTTTCGGTCCGTTCCCCCGGCTCCGACGGATCGGCGGGCCACCACCGGCCCCGCCGAGCGGCCCGAGCTTATCGAAAATCATTTTCATTAGCAATCCGAGAACGCAGCCAATAGTCGTCCGGCACGCCCGAAAAGTTCCGGCCCGCGGCGTGCGCGCCGCTAGTCCCCCTCCCAGGAGCCGGGCAGCAGGGGCAGCACGGGCCCACCGCCGAAGTCATCGCCGGTGAGCGTCGCCAGCCCGGTCGCCGCCCGGGCGGAACCCTTGCTCGCGGTTCCGGCGAAACCCAGGGCTCCGGCGCCCCGATCCGATGCGAGCGAGGAGCTGGCCGGCGCCGCCGGATCCTCGGGCTCGCCATCGGGGTCCAGATCCATGAACTCGTAGCCGCGGTAGCGATCTTGCAGGCCCGCCTGCCGGCGGCGACGCGCCCGCCGCTGCTCCCGAGCCGATGCCGCGGCCGCCGCCGTGGCCGCCGCGGAATCGGGCTCCGGCGCCTTGCGCGGCACGCCGGCACTGGTTCCCGAACCGAAACCCGCGGTCGGCCCGCCGACCAGGTATGGGAACGCGGCGCCTTCGACGCCGGCGGGGGGTGGCGACGGTGGGGCCGCGGGTGCCGGCGCCGAGGCCGGCGCGGGTGCCGGGGCCGAGGTCGGGGGCGAAGACGGTGCCGGCGCCGTGGCCGGGGCAGCGCTCGCTACAACCGGAGCGCGGCTGACGACTGGCGCATCGGGTGCCGGCGCCATCGGAGCCGGCGCAGCGACGGGAACTGGGGCAGGCTGGATTCCGGCCATCAGACTCAAGCCGGCTATGCCCCCCGCAAATCCACCCGGCACGATGAACGGCACGGCGGCGAGCTGTGGGAACGCCTGAAGGGCCTCGCCCACGTGGGTGAACTCGTCAGCGATGAGTCCGGCGGGCCCGAAAATGTCTTGTAGCAGATCCTCTAAGGCGTCGGCCGGGTCCGTGCGAAACTCCGCCAAATCTCTGGCTATGGTCTGGAAAACCTCCGTGAATCGGTTGATCCACCAGCTGAGCTGGTACGGGTTGCCGCCGTCGTTGTCGATGATTCCGTCGTCGTCACTGTCTTGGCCGCTGTCGGCGGCCTGCACGATTTGTGGCGCGGGCCCCGTTTGCGGCGCCGAAGCCACCGCGGCGGTGGAGACCGCCTGGTAGGTGGACATCGTGGTGGCCGCCTGGACCCACATCCGCGCGTAGTCGGCCTCGTTGACCGCGATCGGGATGGTGTTGATGCCGAAGAAGTTCGTCGCCACCAACACGCCGTGAACGGTGTGGTTGGCCGCCAACTCGGGCAGCGTCGGCATCGCGGCCAGCGCCACGGTGTAGGCCGTCGCCGCGGTCTCGTGGCGGGCGGCGGTCGCCGCACTGATGGCGCTGGCCCCCATCAACCAGGCGAGGTAGGGCGCGTGGGCGGCCGCGTACTGCTCGGCGGTGGGTCCCTCCCAGGCGCCGGCCTGCGCGGCGGCCAGGGTCGCGGAGAGCTCGTCCGCCGTCGAGGCGTACGTGGTGCTCAGTGAACTCCACGCGGCCGCGGCGGCCAGTAGGCCGGCCGGGCCGGGGCCACTGCTCAGCTGGGCCGAATGGACCTCCGGGGGCAGCGCCATCCACACCGGTGCGGTCATCCCGCGACTCCTCGCCGGGCTGAGACCGTGCCGCCCGGGCTGTTGGGCGGCACACCGATCAGCCCGGTATTAGTCGGGGGCGGGCACGCGAAAGTTCCCGCGCGGGATCAACTCATCGAGAACACATGAAAAGCCCGGGGGTCGGGTCAGCCCTTGACGGCGCTCACCAGCGTGTTACGCGAGACCATCGACCCGGCATCCGTGTCGGGCCCGGGCACCGGCCTGCCGTTCTGGGCCAGGAACTCGGCAAGCGGGGTGCCGACGGCGGTCCAGCCCCGGTCACCGAACCACTCCGTGGCCGGTGCGATCCGCTCGTTGTAGACCAACTGATAGAACGGACGCTCGGCACCGTCGGCGCGTTCCGCCTCGCGTTTGGCCTCGAAGTCGTCCTGGTCGAGCGGCGCGCCGTCCTCGACCGCGACGTGGCTGCCGGCGGCGGCCAGGTTGTCGATGCCGGTGAACAGCTGCTCCTCCGCGGCGGCCGGGAGGTAGATGAGCAAGCCTTCGGCTATCCACGCCGACGGCCTGGCGGGATCAAAGCCGCTGTCGCGCAGGGCCTGCGGCCAGTCGTCGCGCAGGTCCACCGCGATCTCGCGCCGCTCGGCCTTGGGTTGGGCGCCGTGCCCGGAGAGCACCTCACGCTTGAAGTCGAGGACCTGCGGTTGGTCCAGCTCGAAGATCGCCGTCCCGGCGGGCCAGTCCAGCCGGTAGGCGCGCGAGTCCAGTCCGGCCGCCAGGATGACCACCTGGCGCACGCCCGCGCCGGCGGCGCGGCGGAAGTACTCGTCGAAGTATTTGGTGCGGGCGCCCTGGAAGTCGACGAAATGCGCGCCCCAGTCCGGAGTCTTCAGCTGGTGGTCGGGGAGCTTGCCGTCGAGCACGTCGGCCGCCCACCCGCCCACGGCGCGGCAGAACAGCTCCGCATAAGGGTCGACGGCCAGCGGGTCCGGCTTCTGCGCCTCGAGCGCTCGGGCGGTCGCCACGAATAAGGCCGTCGAACCGACACTTGTTGTGATGTCCCAGGTATCGCCTTCACTACGCACGAATTCGACAGTACCGGCGGTCGGCGACCGGCGGCCGGTCAGTGGCCGGCCGCGGGGTCGGCGGAGGCAGCTGAGCAGCCTTTCTCGGACCTATCCTGGTTAGGCGGTTGCGCCGCCCACCGGAGGGGGAACATTGTGAAGTTGGCCGAGGCGTTGTCATTGCGGGCCGATGCGCTGCGGCGTATCGAACAGTTGCGCACACGCATCGTGAGCAGTGCCCGCTATCAGGAGGGCGAAGAACCCGCCGAAGACGCGGCGGCGTTGCTCGCCGAGGTCGAGGGCGTGCTGGGCGAGTACGAGGTCTTGATCCGGCGGATCAATCGCACGAACGCGGCGACGACGATCGGCGCGGACGGCACGCTGACCGACGCGTTGGCGCGCCGCGACGCTCTGCGCTGGCGTCACCATGTCCTCAAAAGCGCAGCGGACGCTGCTGCCGGGAGCTCCCAGCAGGGCTACTCTCGTCAACTGCGGTCCGAGCTAAAGATGTTGTCCGCCTTGACCGTTGCCGATGTGCGCGCCCAGGCTGATCAGGTGGCCCGCGAGCTTCGCGAGCTCGACGTGCGGATCCAGCGATCGAACTGGGAGGTAGACCTGTTGGAGTAAGGGAGCCGGGGTGTAGCAGGTAGGCGTCGCGGAGGCGCGCACGAGCCCTGGCCGGCGGGCCAAGTCCGGTCTCTCCTGGCGCACGAAGGGCAGTGCAGGGGGTTCGACTCCCTCCTCACATCGCAGCCCCGCATCGCGCACAGGTGACGGGGCACAGCGCACAGCACATCACCGCGTGCGGATCCGTGACGACGAGGGTGGGCACGGGGCATACACCGAGCGGATCCCACGTCCGAGTTCCGTGGCGGCCACGAATCGCGCAACATCGTTGCGGATCAGTGGATCTGGTTGCCCAGCTTGGCCACCAACGCGGTGTTGAGGTAGCTGGTGGCGGCCGGGCCGCCGGAGTTGAGGGCGACGATGGTGGCGGGGTCGTCGATGATGACCAGGGTGCCACCGAAACTGCTGTATCTGGCTGGCAGGCCGGCGTATCCCCCGCCGCCGGCAGCCGGGTCGGTGCGCAGCAGCAACATGACGTCGCTGCGCTGGGAGAGGTAGTCAGTGTCGTTGATGTCGAACGGGACTTGCGCCGGACCGCCGGGGCTGCGCTTGAAGTAGGAGTTGTAGGTGAAGCCGATGCTCTCCAGATAGCCGCTCGGCGGGGACGGGGCCGCGGCGGCGGTCGTGGCAGTGCCGGTGTAGTTGACCACCAGGACGGACTTGCCGGAAAAGGCGCCGTGTTCGGAGCGAACGGTGTTCTGCTCGGATTGCGCCTTGTCGATCAGGGTTTTCGCCGAGTCGGTGCGGCCGAGGGCGGTGGCGATCCAATTCAGCTGCGCCTGCCAGGTCCAGTCCTGGTTGTTGTCGGCGGGCTGGGCGAGAGTCGGCGCGATCGCCGACAGGGCGTTGTAGGTGGGCTTGTCGATGTCGCCGGTGTCGATGATGAGGTCGGGCTTGGTCGCGGCGATCGCCGCGGTGTCGGCGGCGGCGAACACCGGCGGGGACGAATGCATCAGGGGCTGCAGCCAATTCGGCACGGTCGCGTTGGCCGCGTTCATCAGGACGGGCTGGGCGCCCAGCGACAGGACGGCATCGGGATCGCCGGGCCCGAGCGCAGCGATGGCCATCGGGCGGTGCTCAAGCTTGACGGTGCCGAATTTCGTTGCGAGGGTTTGTGATTCATAGGGGCCCAGGCCGCCGCCGCTGCGGCCGAACAGGTGGATCCCCACGACGGTGGCAATGGCCAGCACCGCAACAACAACGGTCGCCGCTACGACCCGCCGAGTGCGTTTGCGCCGCTTGGCTTTCGGCGACCAGTCGGGTCCGCCGAACGAGGGCGGCATGCCGGTGAACTGTGGGGGCGCGCCGTGGTGCGGGGCCCCGACCGCCCCGCGCGGGTCATACGCGGGCCACCCGGGCGCCGGCGCCAGCCCGGGGGGCGCGGTCGGTGGATAGGTCACCGTAGGATTGGTCGGGTTGCTTGCCGGTGGCCCGCCGGGCCCGGGGAACGTTGTCGGCGCGGCGTTGTCGGTCAACGCGGCGGCGGTGGCGGCCGCCAGCGCGCCGGCGGTTTGGAAACGCTCGGCGGGGTCTTTGGCCAGCGCCCGGGCGATCACCTCGTCGATCTCGCGGGGCAGGGCCGGGTTGATGTCGGTGGGGCGCGGGACGGGCCGCATCAGGTGTCCGGCCAGCATGGCCGACAACGAGTTGTCCTCGTAGGGGGTGCGGCTGGTCAGCAGCCTGAACAGGGCGCAGCCCAGCGAGTAGATGTCGCTGCGCGGATCGGCCGCGCGGCCCTCGATGGTTTCCGGTGCGGCGTAGGCGGCGGTGCCGACCATGGAGCCCGTCGCGGTCAGGGTGGTGGCGTCATCGAGGGCGCGCGCAATGCCAAAGTCCGCCAACAAGACTCGTTCATGGCCGCTGCCCGGCGCCGAAACCAGGAAGTTCCCGGGTTTGATGTCGCGGTGCAGCACCCGCCGCGAATGCGCATAGTCGAGCGCGGCGGCGACGTCGGTGACGATGCGCACGATGCGGGCCGGGGTGAGATTGGCGCGGTCCAGGTCGTTGGCCGCGGTTCCCTCCACGTACTCCATGGCGATCCACAGGTGTCCGTCGTCGGTCTCGCCGCGGTTGTAGACGCGAACGATGTTCGGGTGGTTCAGAGTGGCGGCCAGGTCGGCCTCGCGGGTGAAACGGACCCTGAATTGGTGGTCCACCGACAGCTCGGCCGACAAGATCTTCAACGCATCGCTGCGGGGCAGCGTCGGGTGGCGGGCCAGATACACCGTGCCCATCCCCCCGGAGCCGAGCACACCTTCGATGCGGTATCCGGCGATGACCGTTCCGACGGCGAGAGGCATCAGGCGCTCATTTCCCGGTGAGCATGCGATATTGGGCGGCCATCATCTGGTGCAGGGCATTCTCTTGTTCGTTTTGCATCTCGTAGGCATAGCGGTCCGCGCGTGCCACACACCAGTAGCCCAGCGCCTCGTTGAAGCATTTCGCCTTCGGCATGCCGGTGATTCCGCCGACTTGGTGCGGCCCGGTCATATCGTTGACGATGCGCGCGGCCGCGCCGGCATCGGGGGTTTGATAGACGCGGGTTTCCAGGACGTAGGCAACCTGCTGCACGTTGGCGGACTTGAACAATGCCTGGAGGTGCACCGGGTCATCGGCCTCCAGGTGCAGCGCTCCGTGCGCGTCATAGACGCCGTCGTTGATCGACTCGTTTTCCCGTCGGGGCGCCACGGTGTGCGCCATCAGTCCCTCGGGATCCAACGGCAGCGCGGCCATCCGATCCGGCGGCGTGGGCTTGAAGGCATCGACCATGGGCTGCTGCAGATCCAGTGTGGTGGCCACCAATTGCGCTGCGAGATCGGCGGTGTTGGCCGACGTCGCCGTTTGGGCGAGCAGGTATTGGCCGTGGGCGCTCAGCGCGGTCACCGAAAAGCGTGGGCCCCCCGGGGCCGGATACTGTGCGGTCCATTGGAAGGCCAGCGCGGCCGTCCCGGGGTAACGCGGAATCGAAACGGGCTGGGTGGGAAGCGGTTTGCTGTCGAACGGCATCGTCAAGGTGGTGCCCTTGGCGACCATGTCGGCGACCGCGGCGGTCGCGTCTGCCGGGCTGGTCAGCTCGAGCACGATGTTCAGCAGGCCCTTGTACGGGCCTTTTTCGGTGTGACGCGAGCTGGAAAACCCGGCCAGGACGTTATGGCCGCGCAGCGCATCTCCCATCGGGATGCCCAGCAGCGCGTTGACCGTGTCGGTGTCTTTGACCACGCCGGTATCGATTTGGGCGTAGTCGGTCAGGTCGCGATCGACTTCCCAGGGGCCGACGACG
>NZ_LZJJ01000444.1:0-2874 GCF_001667625.1 Mycobacterium sp. E1715 | reverse complement strand
CGGTGCGCGAGGGGCACCGGATCGGCAATCACTCCCTCACCCACGGCCGGCCCCTCGGCGAGCTCTCCGCGGCGGAGACGCTTCACGAGATCCGCGGCACCCAAGAGCTTTTGGACAACTTCGGCGATGCCGATCGGCTCTTCAGGCCGTGGGGAACGGAGGGCGCACTCGAAAAGCGCTGCCTGAACCGGACGGCGATCGAGCACCTCATCACCGAGAAGTACACCTGCGTCCTGTGGAACAGCGTCCCGCGCGACTGGGCCGACCCGCGCGGTTGGGTCGAGCGCGCGCTCGCCGATACCCGCAGCCACCAGCACACCGTGGTCGTCCTGCACGACCTGCCCACCGGCGCGATGGAGCAGCTACCCGGGTTCCTCGACGAACTCGACGGCTCCGGCGTGGAGGTCACCACCCAACTCCCCGACGATTGCGTGCCGATCCTCCGCGGCCGGATGCGGACTCCCCTCGATCACCTGACCGCGGCGATAGGCTGAAGCCTCATGAGCGACATGACGGCCCGGTTCGCCGAGATCGTCGGCCAGCACAACCTGCTGACCGGTGACGCCATCCCCGAGGACTACTGGCACGACGAAGTCTTGACGAAGCCGCCGCAACGCCCGGCGTATGTCGCCAAACCGGTTTCCGCGGAAGCGGTTTCGCAGCTGCTGAAGGCCGCCTCCGACGCTGGCGTGCCGGTCACGGCCCGCGGCTCGGGCACCGGCCTGTCGGGCGCGGCGATCCCGCGGGCCGATGGGCTGCTGATCTCCTTCGAACGGATGAACGCCGTCCTCGAGGTCGACACCATCAACCAGGTCGCCGTCGTCCAACCCGGGGTCACGCTCACCGAGCTGGACGCCGCGACCGCCGACACCGGCCTGCGCTACATGGTTCACCCCGGCGAGCTGTCGTCCAGCGTCGGCGGCAACGTGGGCACCAACGCCGGCGGCATGAACGCGGTCAAGTACGGCATTGCCCGCCAGAACGTGCTCGGGCTGCAGGCGGCGCTGCCGACCGGCGAGCTCATCCGCACCGGCGGCAAGATCGCCAAGATCTCCACCGGCTACGACCTGACCCAACTCATCGTCGGCTCCGAAGGCACCCTGGCCCTGGCCACCGAGGTGACCGTCAAGCTGCATCCACGGCTCGACCACAACGCCGCCGTGCTCGCCCCGTTCGCCGACTTCGACCAGGTCATGACGGCGGTCCCCAAGATCGTGGGCAGCGGCCTCGCGCCCTACATCCTGGAGTATATCGACAACGTGACGATGGCCGCGCTCGTACACACCCAGAACCTGGAGTTGGGCATCCCCGACAGCGTCCGCGACAGCTGTGACGCGTATCTGGTTGTGGCGCTTGAGAACCGCACCGCCGACCGGCTCGACGAGGACGTCGAGAAGGCCGGCGAGCTGCTGGCCGAGCTCGGCGCGGTAGACGCCTATGTGCTAGAAGGCGGTTCGGCACGCAAGCTGATCGAGGCGCGCGAGAAGGCGTTCTGGACGTTGAAGGCGGTCGGCGCCGACGACCTCATCGACACCGTGGTGCCACGCGGCGCGATGCCCAAGTTCCTGTCCGCCGCGCGCGGCCTGGCGGCGGCCGCCGGCGGGGCGGCGGCGGGCTGCGGGCACGCCGGCGACGGCAACGTGCACCTGGCCATCTTCTGCAAAGACCCCGACACGCGCAAGAAGCTGATGACCGACATCTTCGCGCTGGCAATGGAATTGGGCGGCGCCATCTCCGGGGAGCACGGCCTGGGCCGCGCCAAGACGCCCTATTTCCTCGAGCTGGAGGACCCGGTCAAGGTGGACCTGATGCGCCGCATCAAGCGGAGCTTCGACCCGGCGGGCATCCTCAATCCCGACGTGGTCTTCGCGGGCGCTTAACCGATAACCGGGAAGTGGCGTTGGGCGGCAAGGGCTTTGAGCGCTTTTTGCATCGTCCAGCGCACGTGCGCGTCGAGTCGCTTGATGTCGGGCGCCTCGCCGAAATGGCGAAGGTCGATCGGCCGCAGGACCTCGGTGACGATCTTGGTGGGCAGCGGCATGTTGACCGGTGCCAGGACGCTGAGGCCGAACGGAAAACCGAACGTGACCGGCATGATGTTCGTTCGGAAGAACCTGCGCTCGAACTTGGTGAGCCGAAGCAGGCGGGCCAGCCACTGTCCGCGCGTCAGGAACAGCTGGCTCTCCTGCCCGCCGATCGAGACGGCGGGCACGATCGGGACGTCCGCCTCCAGGGCGGTGGTGATGTAGCCGGTCCGGCCGTCGAAGTTGACGACGTTCTCCTGCAGGGTCGGCCGGTACACGTCGTAGTCGCCGCCCGGGAACACCAGCACGACCGCGCCCGAGGCCAGCGCCTTGGCGGCGTTCTCGCGCGTCGCGCGGATCACGCCGGTGCGGCGGAAGAACTCGGCGGCCGGTCCGGAAAAGATGGTGTCGAAGGCGAGCGCGTAGAGGGGGCGGTCGTAGCCGAAGGTGTCGTAATAGTCGACGGCGAACACCGACAGGTCGAACGTCAGCATGCCGCCGGAATGGTTACCCACCACCAGCGACGGTCCTTCGGGAAGGTTGTCCAGGCCGCGCACTTCGGAGCGGAAATACCGTTTGACGATCGGCCGGGTCAGCGCGACGACGTGTTCGGTCAGATCGCGGTCCCATTTGTCGACGTCCGTCGAGTCGGTGTGGGTGTCGTTCATGTCTTTGCCCTCGCTCGCCGTTGAGCGTGAGCTGATGGTACGCCCGCCGCTCCGCGGCGACGCCGGTTTCGCCGCGCGGACTTCCCCGGCGGTCACGCGGACTTCCCCGGCGGTCGCACTTCCCCGGGCGATCGCGCGGACTTCCCCGGCGATTTCGAGGGATTAGCCGAAGTGCCCGCCTC
>NZ_LZJJ01000443.1:0-11339 GCF_001667625.1 Mycobacterium sp. E1715 | reverse complement strand
CGTCGGCTCCGGCCGGGGCGCCGATTCCCAGGGCCGGACGACGGCGAGCGCGACGCCCACGATGGCCACCAGGGCGGTGGCCGCGACGCCCACCCACAGCCAGGGCTTCCTGCTCGGCCGCGGCGGTTGCCCCCAGGGCGGCGCGACGCCCGCGGTGCTCGGGCCCCAGGTGGGGGCGCCTCCCCATCCCGTCGGCTGGGGCGTCGGGCCGCCGGGAGGTGTCGGCGCCCACATCGGGCCGGACGAGGGGGCGTGCGCGGGGGTGGCCTGGGCGATCCCGGCGGACTGCTGGCTGGCGAAGGCGGCAGGCATCCGCGCCACCTGGCTGCGTTGCAGGATGTCGGTGGCCCGGTCCTGGTCGGGTTCGGCGAGGGCCGCATACGCGGCCGCCGAGAGGTCACCGCAGGTGGCGTAGCGGTCCGCGGGATCCTTGGCCATGCCGCGGGCGATCACCCCGTCGAAGGCGGCCGGGATGCCTGGCCGCGCCGCGCTGGGCTTCGGGATCGCCTGGTGCAGGTGGGCGCCCATCACGCTGATCTGGTCGCCGGTGTACGGCGGGGATCCGGTCAGGCACTCGTACAAGACGCAGGCCAAGGCGTAGATGTCGGCGCGGTGGGTGACGTCGGAGTCGCTGAATCGCTCCGGGGCCATGTACTTCACCGTGCCCACCGTGGTGCCGATCTGGGTCAGCTTCTCGTCGGCGGTGGCGCTGGCGATGCCGAAGTCGACGAGGTAGGCGAAATCATCGCCGCTCACCAGGATGTTCTCCGGTTTCACGTCGCGATGCAGGACCCCGGCCGCGTGGGCGGCGTCGAGCGCCGAGCCGATCTGGCGGACGATCGCCACCGCCCGCGGCGGGGACAGCGGCCCGTACCGGCTCAGCATGCCGGCCAGGTCCTTGCCGTCGATCAGGCGCATGTCGACGTAGAGCTGACCTTCGATCTCGCCGAAGTCGTGGATCGGCACGACGTGCGGTTCCTGCAACCGGCCCGCGGTGCGGGCCTCGCGCTGCATGCGGGAGCGGAAAACGGGGTCGTTGGACAGTGTCTGCGACATCAGCTTCAGGGCGACCGTGCGCTCCCGGACCGTGTCCTCGGCCTCGTAGACATCACCCATGCCGCCGCGACCGATCAGCCGCCGCAGCAGATATGGCCCGAACTGCGAACCCTCCCGCGAATCCGCGGTGGTGTCACCCATCCCGACTCCTCAGTCACCGACCGTGCGCAGGCATAAGGCTAAGGTTTCACGGTCCGCCGGGCACGGCGAATAGCGAAAGCCAGCCGATCGGGACGCCGGGATTAACGGAGTTCGTCCTCACCGCCGGCGCGTTCAGTCAACCCTTCGCGGGACAGCGCGCGGACGAATCCGAAGGCCTGCATCCCGGCGGGGCCGGGGTTTTCGGTGATCCAGTCGTTGATCTTGCCGAAGGCGTTGGCCAGGTCGTCGCGCTTGACGCGGATCAGGTAGGTCATTCGGTCGTCGTCCGGGTCGTCGATGGATTCGGCGACGGCGACGGGATTCTTGAATGCGTAGGCGATACCGTGCACGGCGTCGTGGTTCAGCGCCCACTGAAGTTCGCTGGGCCGCAGCCGGTTCACCGCGAGATTGCGGTAGTCATGGTCGTCGTTTGAGCTGCTCACCTGGCCGATAGTCCTCCTGGTGTATGGCTCGAGAAAGTGGACGGCGAGGATCTGAAAACCATGCCGCGCAGGCGATTCGATATGGGCGTCAAACCGGGCATTTCCATCATAGGAAGGGCTTTCCCCGGCTGCATGTCGAGCGGAATCAGCGGCGATATCGCAAGAACACGTAACCGTCGCAAACCAGCGCGTGTTCGAGGCGCAGAGTCACCGGTGCGGGCAGCGGCGACGCGGTCGGGCGGCGGCCCACCGGCTGGCTCGCGGCGAGTTTGGGGGCCAAAGTCACGCAGATCTCATCGACGGCGTCGGCCTCCACCAACTCGTCGAGCAGGGTCGGGCCGCCCTCGCACAGGATTCGGTGCATGCCTCGTTCGCGCAGCAGCGCGACCGCGCGCGCCACGTCGACGGAGTCCTCGCCCGCCACCACGACCCGCCGCCCGTCGCCGGGGTCCTCGCGCGCCGCCGCCCGCGCGCACGTCACCACGATCGGTGGCTGAGCGGGGTCGCCGAGCAGCCTGGCCGGCAGCCGGCCGCTGCGGCTGACCACCGCGATCGGTGGCGGTGCGGCCGGGCCCCCGTCCGTGAGCCGCACCGGGCCGTAGTTCTCGGCGCGGGCGGTGCCTGCGCCCACCAAAACCACGTCGGCGAGGCCCCGCAGGATCTTCAGGAGCCGCTGATCGGTGGGGCACGACAGCGGCCCGGCCCGGCCGCCGAACGCTGCGGCGCCGTCGGCGCTGAAGATCATGTTGACCCGCACGCCCTGCGGGGGGTCGGCGTAGAACGATGCGAGCTCCGTGATGTCGGCGACGGTGCCCACGCGGGGAGCCACGGCTACGCCTCGTGGCCGGGTTCCAGATGCTGGACGTCCCCGAAGGACACCCAGCTCTCCAGCTCCTGCGGCGGGCGGCCGTCCACCGGCGCGAGCAGATGACCGACGTGGTCGCCCAGGGAGAACCGGTCGAGAATCTCGCCGGCGAACCAGGCGGCCGCGTCGTCGAGGATGGGCAGCCGCGCCGGGCCGCTGTGCCACGAGCAGCGGTCGAACTTGTTGATGGTGTCGCCGGTCTGGCTGCCGAACAGCTCCACGACGTCGAGGTGGTCGTGGTCGAACACGTGCACCGCCAGGTGAGTCGCCTTGGCGGCGACCCGGAACGTGTGGTTCTTCCGGGACAGGCCCACCAGGAAGCGGGGCGGGTGGATGCTGGTCTGGCTCGCGAAGCCCACCAGGCAGCCCGCCGCGACGCCGTCGGCGCGCGTCGTCACCACGTACATCGGGTAGTTCAGCACCCCGACCAGCTTTTCGAACGCGTCTTCTCCCGGGTCGGCCATCCGCTCAGTCTTCCCGTTCGGCCCGCGCCGGAACCGTGCGGTGGGTGCTAGGTCTGGCAGCAGGCGGCTTCGGCCTCGTCGGCGCCGGGTCCGAAGGTGTCGGAGTCGGCGATGACGGTGTAGACCTCCCAGCGTTCTCCGCCGGGCCCGGTGACCCACACTTTGTCCTGGTTGGCGAAGCAGCAGGTGGTGTCGAGCTCCGCCTCGGTGACCAGTCCGCGCTCGGCGAGGCGCGCGATCTCGGCGTGCACCGTGTCACTGTCCGTGACCTCCACGCCGAGGTGGTTGAGGCTGCCGCCGTGACCGGGGTTCTCGATCAGCACCAGTTTGAGTGGGGGTTCGGCGATCGCGAAATTGGCGTAGCCGGGTTTGACCTTGGCCGGTTCGGCGTTGAACAGCTTGGAGTAGAACGCGATCGCTTCGCCGAGATCATCGACGTTGAGGGCTAATTGCACGCGAGACATGGGGTGTCCTTTCTTCGGTGCGCGTTATGGCGTTGCGGTGGGCAGGAGTTCGGCGATCAGCGCTCGGACGCGCTGGGCGATGTCGTCGCGGATCGCGCGCACGGTGGCCAGCGGCTGGCCTGCGGGGTCGGGCACTTTCCAGTCGCGGTAGGACACTCCCGGGAAATACGGGCAGGTGTCGCCGCAGCCCATGGTGATCACGACGTCACTGGTCTGAACGTCTGCGCCGGTGAGGACCTTCGGGCGGGCCGCGGTCACGTCGACGCCCAGCTCGGCCATGGCGGCGACGGCGGCGGGGTTGACCTCGTCGGCGGGTTGCGTTCCGGCGGAACGGACTTCGATGCGGCCCTGCGCCAGCCGGCTGAGCAGGCCGGCGGCCATCTGGGAGCGTCCGGCGTTGTGCACGCAGACGAACAGGACGCTGGGCTTAGCGCTCATCGGCGAAAACCCGTGAACGCAGGGCGAGGGACACGTAGACCAGGCCGACCAGCACCGGCACCTCGATGAGGGGGCCGACCACCCCGGCGAGGGCCTGCCCGGACGTGACGCCGTAGGTCGCGACGGCCACCGCGATGGCCAGCTCGAAGTTGTTGCCGGCCGCGGTGAACGCGAGCGTGGCGGTGCGGGCGTAGCCGAGGCGCAGCGCGAGCCCCAGGGCATACCCGCCCGCCCACATGATCGCGAAGTACGCCAGCAGCGGGATCGCGATCCGGGCCACGTCCCACGGGCGGGAGGTGATCTGATGGCCTTGCAGGGCAAAGAGAATCACGATGGTGAACAGCAGCCCGTAGAGGGCCCACGGTCCGACGCGGGGGAGGAACCGCGTCTCGTACCAGTGTCGGCCCCGGAACCGTTCGCCGAGCCGGCGCGAGGAGTATCCGGCCAGCAGCGGGATCCCGAGGAAGACGAGCACCGCTTTGGCGATCTGCCATGGCGAGACGCTGATCCCGGTTTGGGGCAGGCCCAACCACCCGGGCAACACCGACAGGTAGAACCAGCCCAGCGCGGCGAACATGACCACCTGGAACAGCGAATTCAGGGCGACCAGCACGGCCGCTGCCTCACGGTCCCCGCAGGCGAGGTCGTTCCAGATGATGACCATCGCGATGCAGCGCGCCAGGCCGACGATGATCAGGCCCGTGCGGTACTCCGGCAGGTCCGGCAGCAGCGACCACGCCAACGCGAACATCACCGCCGGCCCGACCACCCAATTGAGCAACACGGAGGTGACCATCAGCTTGCGGTCGGCGGTGACCTCGTCGAGCCGGTCGTAGCGGACCTTGGCCAGCACCGGGTACATCATGACCAGCAGGCCGGCCGCGATCGGCAGTGAAACACCTTGAATGGCAACGGCGCCCAGGGCCGAGCCCAGGCCCGGAACGATTCGGCCGAGCGCCAGGCCGGCCGCCATTGCCGCGCCGATCCAGACCGGCAGGAACCGGTCCATGGTGGGGAGGCGGGTCGCGGCCGCGCTGGGGGCCGACGTGTGCGTGCCCGTCACGGCTGCAGCACCGACGAAAGTTTTTGTAGCGCTGCGGGAATCGCCCAGTAGTACACCCAGGTGCCGCGCCGCTCGCAGTCCACCAGGCCGGCGGAGCGCAACAGTTTGAGGTGATGGGAGATGGTCGGCTGCGACAGGTCGAAGGTCGCCGAGATCTCGCAGACGCAGGCCTCGCCGCCGGGGCTGCTGGCGATCAGGCTCAACAACCTCAGGCGCACCGGGTCGCCCAGCGCCTTGAACATCGCCGCCAGTTCCGACGCGTGGGACTCGGCCATGGCGGCCGTCCCCAGGGTGGGGCAGCATGCCTGCTGTTTCGACATTCTTCTATATAAGCATTTATCGAATCAGCGCGCCACCCCTATTTCGCGCGGGCCCGCCGGATCGCGTAGGCGGCGACGCCGATGGCCAGCACCGCCAGGCCGGACAGGACCGACGACAGGGGCATCGCGAACGCGAGGAGCACGCATCCGATGAGCCCGGTGATCGGGATCACCCGGTGGGGGCGGCCCTCGTCGCGCCCCAGGGTGAACGCCGACGCGTTGGCCACGGCGTAGTAGATCAGCACGGCGAAGGAGGAGAAACCTATCGCGTCGCGCAGATCGGCGGTGGCGGCCAGGATCGCCACCACGACGCCGATCAGCAGTTCCGCCCGGTGGGGGACACCGAACCGCGGGTGCACGGCGGTCAGCGCGTGGGGCAGGTGGCGGTCTCGGGCCATCGCCAGCGTGGTGCGCGAGACGCCCAGGATCAGCGCCAGGAGCGAGCCCAGCGCGGCGACGGCCGCGCCCACCTGCACGACGGGAACGAGCCAGCCCGCGCCGGCCGCCCGCACGGTGTCGACCAGCGGCGCCGTCGCTCGGCCGAGGCGCTGCGGCCCCAGCACCCCGAGCGCGGCCACCGCCACCAGGGCGTAGACGGCCAGCGCGATGGCGAGCGCGACGGGTATCGCGCGCGGGATGGTGCGTGCCGGGTCGCGCACCTCCTCGCCCAGAGTGGCGATGCGCGCGTAGCCGGCGAAGGCGAAGAACAACAGCCCCGCGGCCTGGATGACCCCGCCGATGCCGGCGCCCGCCGGTCGGAGGTGGTCGGCGACGGCCGTTCCCGAGGAGAACGCGGCCACGACCACCGCCGCCAGCACGGCCAGCACGAGCGCGACGATGGCGCGGGTGAGCCAGGCCGACTTCTGCACGCCGGCGTAGTTCACCGCGGTCAGTCCGACCACCGCGGCGACGGCCACCGGGTGGGCGTGCGACGGCCACGCGTAGGCGCCGATGGTCAGGGCCATCGCGGCGCACGAGGCGGTCTTGCCGACGACGAAGCCCCACCCCGCGAGGTATCCCCAGAATTCGCCCAGCCGCTCGCGGCCGTACACGTAGGTGCCGCCGGAGGCGGGGTAGCGCGCGGCGAGGCGCGCGGACGAGGTCGCGTTGCAGTAGGCCACCACCGCGGCAACCGCCAGGCCCAGCAGCAGCCCGGAACCCGCGGCGCGCGCCGCCGGGCCGAGCGCAGCGAAGATCCCGGCCCCGATCATCGACCCCAGTCCGATCGTCACCGCGTCGAACAAGCCCAGGCTTCGACGAAGCTCGTCGGTGTTGCTGTCGGCCATTCGGTCTCCTCACCGCTGCGCAGCGGCAAACCTATCAAATGGGTTTGATGTATTGTCTGCGACGTGGCGGCAGGCAGGACGGCGGTTCCGTCGCTGATGCAGATGGCCTCGCACCCGGTGCGCTGGGCGCTGCTGACCGAACTGGCGGGCGGCGACCTCCGGGTGCGGGAATTGGCTGACGCCGTTGACGAGCCCCAGAACCTGATCTCGTATCACCTGCGGCTGCTGCGCTCGGCCGGCCTCGTCGACGCGCGGCGCAGCAGTTTCGATGGTCGCGACACCTATTACCGGCTGAACCTGACGGGGTGCGCCGGGGCGTTCCGCGAGGCGGCGACGGCGCTGCACCCGGCGCTGGCGCCCGCGCCCGCCGCGAAACCGCCGGTGCGCTCGGTGCTGTTCTTGTGTTCGGGCAACAGCGCGCGCTCGCCCATGGCCGAGGCGTTGCTTCGGCGGCGGGGCCGCGGCCGCATCCGGGCCGCCAGCGCTGGCAGCCATCCCAAACCGCACCTGCACCGCAACGCGATACGGATCATGCGTGACCGGTACGGGATCGACCTCGGCGCGCAGCGGCCGCAGCCCTTGACCGCGGTGGCGCGGCGCCGTTTCGACTGCGTGATCACGCTGTGCGACAAGGTGCGCGAGTACGCGCGCGAGCACGGCGTGACCACCACGTTGCACTGGAGCGTGCCCGACCCGTCGGGCGCGGGTTATCCCGAATTCGGTTGGCTGGCAAGTGAATTGGACGACCGCATCGATTTCCTCCTGCCCGTCCTTGCTGCCTACCCGCGGGGGCGATGACGTGCCCCTGGATCGGCGTGACTTCTTCAAATGGGGCGGCGTGGCCGCGCTTGCCGCAAGTGGTGCCGCGTGCGAGCACCCCGCGCCGCCCGGCGGCGAAGCCGACTACACGCTGCGAATCGGCAGGGGCGCAGTCGAACTGGCGCCGGGCCACATCGTGTCGACGCTGACGTACAACGGGCAGTTCCCCGGCCCCCTGCTGCGGTTCAAGGAGGGCCGGCGGGCGGTGGTGGACGTGTTCAACGACACCGATTCCCCCGAGCAGTTGCACTGGCACGGTCAGCGGCTGGGCGTCGACGTCGACGGCGCGGCCGAGGAGGGCACCCCCTACGTGCCCGCCCACGGCATGCGACGGGTGTCCTTCGTTCCCGGGCCGGCGGGGTTCCGCTTCTACCACACGCACGTGGTGCCGCGCTCCGACCTGTCCCGCGGCCAGTACAGCGGACTGGTCGGTCCCGTCTACATCGAGCCAAGGCAGGACGCGGGCGCCTACGACCAGGAAATCTTCCTGACGCTCAAGGAGTTCGAGCCGTCGTTGAGCCGCGGCGGCGACATGGCCAGTGAATTCCTCGCCGGCGAACAGGAGCCGGATCTCAAAGAGCGCGGCGAATCGGCGATGAAGGCGTCGCTCGACCACGGTGACCCGCGCGGCTTCGAAGTCAGTTACGGGGCGTTCGCCGTGAACGGCCGCATGCTCGGTCACGGCGATCCGATCCGCGTGCGAACCGGCGACAGGGTACTGCTGCACGTGCTGAACGGCAGCGCCACCGAATCGCGCAGCCTGGCCTTGCCCGGGCACACCTTCGACGTGGTCGCGCTGGACGGCAACCCGGTGCCCAACCCCGCGCCGGTGCCGGTGCTCTGGCTCGGTGCGGCCGAACGCATTTCGGCGGTGGTCACCATGAATAACCCGGGCGTCTGGGTGCTGGGTGACCTGTCCGACGACGACCGCGGCCACGGCATGGGGACGGTCGTCGAATACGCCGGCCGCGGCGGGGATCCGCAGTGGACCGCGCCGCAGGCGTTCACATGGGACTACCGGCTGTTCGCGCGCCCCGCGCCCGTCCCGCCGCCCGATCACACCATCGAGCTGTTGATCGAGAAGCGCAATGCCGCCGACAACGGGTTCAACGTCTGGACCTTCAACGGCACGCCCTTTTCGATGGACACCAACCAACCGGTGCTCAATGTGCAGCGCGACAAGCGTTACCGGCTGCGCTTCCGCAATGCCAGCGACGACCTGCACCCGATGCACCTGCACCGGCACACGTTCGAAATCACCCACTTCGCCGGCACGCCGACGGCCGGCGTGCGCAAGGACGTCGCGATGCTGGGCGGCTACCAGAGCATGGACGTCGACTTCGTCGCCGATCAGCCCGGGCTGTCGCTGCTGCACTGCCACCAGCAGATCCACATGGATTACGGGCTCATGCTGCTGCTCAACAGCGCCTGACGCTCCCTAGCCCAGCGGATTGTTCTCCCGCACACCGCGATACATGCCCCACCGCACGATCCACGGCATCACCACGCGCTCGACCGACCACGTCGGGAATCGGAACGCGTGGCCGGTGGGCAGGAAGACCTCCAGCCCGTCGGGCTGGACGCCCACCAGCGATCCCCACCGCCGCGTCGGCGCCCGGTAGGTCCGCAACCGGCCGCCGCTGAGCTCGGCGCGCACGTTGCGGGCCACCAGCGCATCACCGCGGTTACGGGCAGAGCTGCGCAGCGGGTCGGTTGCCGCGACGTCGCCCACCGCGAAGACGCCACGCTGTCCGGGCACCCGCAGCTCCGGCGTCACCCGAACGAACCCGCGCTCGTCGAGCAGCTCCGCGGGCAGCCAATCGGTATTGGGCCGCACCCGCCCGATCGCCCACAGCACGGCGTCGGCTGGGACCGGGGCTTGCCCGGTGCTCCAGTGCACCGGCTCGCCGGTGATCTCCTCGCCCGCGAAGTCGTCGGGCAGCACGGCGCGGTGGCCCGGGTGGATGCCCACGCCCAGGCCGGTGAGCCGGCGCCGTATCCGGTCCCAACTTCGGGGGTGGTATTCGGTCAAAGCGCGCGGGCCGGGAAAGTACAGGTCGACCCGCTTCCCGGGCCAGGTGGTGGCCAGGTTCAGCGCGCTGCTGACCGCCGCCGCGCCGCCGCCCACGACGACGACCGAATCGGCGGCGGCCAGCCGGCCGTGTGCCGCGCGCAGCTCCGCGCCGACCTCGGCGGCCGACTGCAGCGTCGGCCGGCGCCAGAAGCCGTTGCTGACCCCGGTCGAGATGATCAGCGCGTCGAATTCCTCGGCGAGTGTCGTGCCGTCGGCCCCTTTGCCCAGCACGGCGCGGCCGTCCAGGTCCAGGCCGGTCAGCCGGGCCTGCACCGTGCGCACCCGGTCCAGGCGCCGGAACCTGTCGAACGGAATCCAGTAGTCGCGCGCCCAATCGTCCGGACGGGAGAGCCGGACGCCGAGTTCCTGACCGCTGACCAGCGCGGGCTTGACGGAAATGCCGACGACGTCGGCGTGCGCGGACAGCCGGATCGCGGCCAACACACCCGCATCTCCGAGGCCGGCAATGACGACACGCTTGCGGTTCATGTCGCTATCCTGCCTGGGATGGAATTCGGGTCCGTCCCCTGACCAATCGATTGCCGGGAGCACGTTCCTTGGTCGCCTCGCCCCACAGCGATCGCATCGACCGCCGCGCGGAACCGCAGCGGTCGATGCACCCCCGCGCGCGTGCCGTCCTGCACGCCGCCGTGCGCGCGTCGGCCCCCCGCCCGGACTCCGCCCGGCGGGCCGCCACGGACTTCGAGAAGCCGGGCCTGGCCGCGGCGGTGGCCGCGGAGATCCGGTGGGCGTTCACCGCGCCCCGCACCTGGCTGATGGGCGTGGTCGCCAACGTGATCTTCGCCGCGGCCTGGCTGCTGGTGCAGCCGCTGACCGTCGGCCGCCATCACACCGACTGGGTGATCCTGGTGGGCACGTACTTCTCGTCGTGGGTGCTGGCCGACGTGACCACCACCAATCTGTTCGGCGCCGACCACTACCGCGTGCTGGCGGGCCTGTCCGCCGGCGTGCCGTTCTGGCGGATCCTGCTGATCAAGAACCTCGCCCTGCTTGCCATCGTCGGGCTGCCGACCCTGCTGGCGGCCATGGTGTTGACGCTGTGGTTGGAAACGCCGGGGCGGCTGGGGATCACGATCCCCACCGTCGCCGTGCCCATCGTGTCCTGGCTCGGGGTGGGCAACCTGATTTCGGTGCTGCATCCGGTCAGCGTCGAGCCGCTGATCCGGCGCTGGCGCCAGCGGGGCGATCGGCGCCGCACCCGCAGCTGGCTGGCGGTCCTGACCCTGCCGTACGCGTTGTACTACGTCGCCGACCCGATGAACGGGGTTGAGCACAAGGTGCTTTGGACGAAGGTGCCCGCGATGATCTGGCCGGTGTTCGGGCGCGACACCAAGAGCTTCGTGCACCTGGCGATCGCCGTGGCCATGTGGCTCTTCGGCACGGCCGCCGCGCTGTTGTGGGTGCGCAGGCGGGGGCTGACGATCAGGTAATCGGTTACGGCACTTTGGGCTTGATCTCCTCGATCACCCATTGTGCGTAATCGAGGGATTCGTCGACACCGCTGAGGGCGGGGATGGGCACGGCGCCGGCGCTCATCCCCGGGCGCCCATTCGGATCGTCGCGTGCGACGTGTCCTTCCCCGACCCGGTTGGTGCTCAGCCCGTGCATCACCTCGAACGGCCGTCCGTCATAGGCGGGCTGGGACTTGATGTAGTCGATGTCGTTCGTCTAGATGGTGATGTAGCCCAGGCTTTTCAGGTCGGTCAACGTGACGCGCCTCCTCTGGCTGTCTCGGCCCAGTTAAATCATCGCCCGGAGTGGACCCTGCGGGTCGACGCCCAGCGAACTCAGTGCCGACGCGTGGTAGGTGGTTCCAGGCATGTGGATGGCGTGCAGCTGGCCGACATGGACGTCGCGCCAATACCGTTGCAGCGGCTTGTCCATG
>NZ_LZJJ01000442.1:0-31181 GCF_001667625.1 Mycobacterium sp. E1715 | reverse complement strand
GCGCCGACCTCGGCGACCGCCGCCGCGCACTCCGCGACCGCGGCCTCGGCGTCGGCCAGGCGGGTGATCGCCGCGGCCCATTCCCCGGTGGGACGCCCCGTGGGGGTGAAGTAGCGTCCGTATTCCGCGTCGATGCGTTCGATGAGCAACGGCTCGGTGCCCGACAACGCCGCGGCGATCACCCGCCTGGCCGACGCCGAGGCCGCGGTCGCGGAGTGCGCGGCGGCGGTCGCCGAGGTCGACGATCGGGTGGGTCGGCACGCGGCCCTGACGCAACAGGTGGCCGACCTGTCCCAGCAGCGCATCGCCGCGCGCCCCCGGCTCACCGCCGCGCAGCAGGCCGCGGAAAAGGTCGCCGAACTCACGGGGCAAGCACGCGAGGCCGAGTTGATCGCGACCGCCGCGGCGGCTACTAGCGCGGCGGCCACCACGGCCCGCACCTCGCGTCTGCAGCTTCTCGCCGAAATCGCTACCCGCACAGCGGCTGTCGTGGCTGCCGAGGCACAAGCGAAAGAGGCCGCCGACGCGCGCGCGGCGGCGCAGGCCGAGGCCGAGGCCGCCGAGGCCGCCGCCCGGCAAGCCGCAGAGGCCGTCGCGGATCTGCATCACCGCGCCGAATCCGCCCGCCGCACCGTCACTCAGCTCGCCGACCGCGAGGAGGCCGAGCGGCTGAGCGCCCGGTTGGCCAAGATCGACGCGATCCAGCGCGACTGCGAGCGGGTGTCCGCGGAACTCGGCGAGATCGCGCTCACCGAGCAGCAGCTGCGCCGGATCGAGACGGCCGCGTCCGCGGTCGATCGCATCGGCGACCAGTTGGCGTCGACGTCGGCGGCGGTCGAGTTCGCCGCCGCCGCGGACATCGAGCTGTCCATCGATGGCGAACGGGTCGCGTTGTCCGAAGGCCAAACCTGGTCCATCACGACCACCGGGCCCACCGCGGTCGAAGTCCCCGGCGTCCTGACCGCGTGGATCACTCCCGGCGCAACCACCCTCGATGTCCAGGCGAAACACGCTGCGGCGCAAGAGGAGCTGTCGGCCGCGTTGGCCGAGGCGCGGGTGGCCGACCTGGCCACGGCCAGGGCCGCCGATCAGCGTCGCCGCGAACTGGAGGGCAGCCGCGACCAACTGACCGCGACCCTCACCGGCCTGTGCGGGGACGACGAGGTCGACGAGCTGCGTTCGCGACTCGCGCAGCTGCGCTCCGCGCAACCGGCGGACAGCGCGGCTACGGGCATCGGAGCCGCCCGCGACGAGCTTGAAGCGCTTCGGGCGGCTGGCCAGGCCGCGATCGCCGAGTGCGACGACCGACGCCGGATCGCCACCACCGTCACTGCCCGGCTCACCGAGCTGGCCACCCGCGCAACGGTTCTCGAGGACGCGCTGAAGAACCAGCGTTGCGAACTCGACGCGGCCACCGACCGGCTGGCCCAGGAGCGGGCGTCGGCCGGCGACGACGAACTGGCGTCGGCGGCGGAGACGGCGCTGCGGGCCGCGTTCGCCGCCGAACGTCGGCATGCCGAGCTCGCCGCGGAACTCGCGGCGGCAAGCCCGGACTCGGTGAACGCCGAATTGCGCGCCGCCGTAAAGGAAACGGAAGAACTGCGCGAGCGCTACGAAGAGGCCGCCCGCGCGTTGCGCGAGATCACCATCGAACTGTCGGTGATGGGCAGCGAGGGCCGCCAGGGCAAGCTCGACGCCGCGGAAACCGAACGCGAACAAGCCGCCAGTGAGCACATCCGCGTCGGCGGCCGGGCCAGGGCGGCGCGCCTGCTGCGCTCGGTCATGACGCGTCACCGCGACACCACCCGGCAGCGGTACGTCGAGCCCTACCGCGCGGAACTGCAGCGGTTGGGTCGCCCGGTGTTCGGTCCCACGTTCGAGGTCGAGATCGACAGCGACCTCTGCATTCGCAGCCGCACGCTCGACGGAATCACGGTGCCCTACGACTCGCTGTCGGGTGGGGCCAAGGAGCAACTCGGCATCTTGGCGCGGCTGGCCGGCGCCGCCCTGGTCGCCAAGCAGGACGCCGTTCCGGTGGTCGTCGACGACGCGTTGGGGTTCACCGACCCCGATCGGCTGGCGAAAATGGGGGAGGTCTTCGACACGGTGGGCACTCACGGGCAGGTCATCGTCCTCACCTGCAGTCCCGACCGGTACGACGGCGTCAAGGGCGCTCACCGCATCGATCTCAGCGCCTAGCACCGGCGCTGAGCTGCGTCGACCACACCGGACGCGGTGGCCGCCCGCAGGCCCGGCAGAATGGTGTCATGGCGGGCCGACACCGATGACGATGAACGCTAAACGGCGGCGGGTGCAGGAGAAGCTCGCGGCGTTGCCCGGTGTCCGGCCTGTGCGCCGGCCGATCTCGCCGGAGACTAGCGAAGAATTCGACCTGTACTACGTGCGCACCGGCCGCAAGTCGGCGCACCCGCTGGTCATCATCCCGGGCGGTCCCGGGGTGGCGTCGGTGCAGATGTACAAGGGGCTGCGGCGCCGCGCGGCCGCGGCCGGCCTTGACGTCATCATGATCGAACACCGCGGGGTGGGCATGTCGCGGCACGACGACTCCGGTGCGGATCTGCCTCCCGAGGCGATCACCGTGAACCAGGTCGTCGACGACATCGCCGCCGTACTCGACGATGCCCACGTCGAGACCGCCGTCATCTACGGTGCGTCGTACGGCACCTACATCGCCTCCGGGTTCGGCGTGCGCCATCCGGGCCGGGTGCGGGCGATGATCCTCGATTCGCCGCTGCTGTCGCGGCACGACATCGTGATCGTCCGCCGCGCGATTCGCAGGCTGTTGCTCAGGGGCGACAGCCCCGAAACGGCCGCGCTGGCTCCGAAAATGCGCAAACTCGTCGACGCCGGCGTGATGACGGCGGCGGCCACCCAGGTGGTCGCGACGATCTACGGTTACGGCGGAGCCGAGCTGCTGGAGCGACAACTCGACCTGCTGCTGGACGGCCGAAAGTTGCTGTGGTGGGCGCTGTCCCGGTTCGCCACCCTGAGCAACCTGCCGTACCGCTACGAGGAAGACCTGGTGAGCCGCATCGCGTTCCGCGAGCTGAACTACGCCGCCGAACCCGACGGGCTACCGCTCGACCCCGCCGTAGCGGAGCGCGAAGCACGCACGGAGACGGCCACTTTCGAGGACGAGCCCTATGACCTGGTGGCAGAGATGCCGCATTTCGGCTGGCCTACCGTGGTGGTTTCCGGCGGCCGCGATCTGATCACCCCGCCGGCGGTCGCCGAGCGCGAGGC
Source organism: Mycobacterium sp. E1715 (assembly GCF_001667625.1). Lineage (NCBI taxonomy): Bacteria > Bacillati > Actinomycetota > Actinomycetes > Mycobacteriales > Mycobacteriaceae > Mycobacterium > Mycobacterium sp. E1715. Next base: position 27,917 of record NZ_LZJJ01000442.1, on the reverse strand, counting down.
GGCTCTGCTGCCCAACGTGGTGCTGCTGAAGCTGCCCACCATGGCGCACAGCGCGCTCGACTTCCGCGAGCCCGCCGCGATTGCCATCGCCCGAGCGGTGTGGCGGGGTGAGATCGACGCGCTCGCGGCGAGAGCGCCTGCGCTCGACGCCCTTCCGGCGCGTCCCGAGCTGCGGCTGCTGTGGAAGGCGATCGGGGTCGCCGCGACCGTGGAGGGCGCCCTGCCTATCCCGGCGCGGCTGCGTCGCGGGATCAGCCGCGCATGAATCCGATGGCGGTGTAGCGCAGGTCGCCGAGACCGGCGGCGCCGAAATTGGCCAGCGTGCTGCGCACGGCGACGTCGCCGGGGGATTGGGTCAGCGGCAGGCTGAACCCCTCGGCCCAGATGAGCTTGTCGAGGTCGTTGGCCAGGCCCCGCGCCTTGTCCGGATCGAGTTCTTCCAGCGTCCGCTCGATGGCCTCATCGATCTGGGGGCTGCCGATCTTGCCGAAGTTGCTCTCGCCGGTCGACAGGTAGATCTGGGTGAGCGACGAAAGCGGGAAAGCGTCTCCGAGCCAACCGAATTGGGCGATGTCGAAATCCCCGACGTTGATGTAGTTGGTGAAGAACCCGCTGCCGGACCGGGCCACCAGTTCGAGCTTGACGCCGATCTGCGCCAGACTGTGCTGTGCGATCTGGGCGAACTGCCGGCTGCCCTGGGCGTCATAGAACAGGTCGCGGATGACCAGCTGGCGGCCGTTCTTTTCGCGGAACTGGCCGCCCTGCTTCCAGCCCAGGGCGTCAAGCTCCCGCCGGGCGGCGTCCGGGTCGTAGGGGACCGCAGAACTGTTGTCCTGGTAGCCTTTCTGGCCCGCGACATAGATGTGGTTACCCAACGCCACCGGATCACTGGTGAGTCCGTATTGGACGACCTTGGCGATGGTGCGCCGGTCGATGCCCTTGGACACCGCGATGCGCAGCGCCTTGTCGGACAGGATCGACCCGGGCGCGCCGTTGAACGTGAAGTGGGACCACGCCGGGGCGGGGGCGCGGCGGATCGAGATTCCCTTCGTGCGCTGCGCGATGGTCAGCTGGTCGACGGTGCCGACGCCGGACGCGTCGATGGTGTTGTTCTGCAGCGCGGGCAGCCGCGCGGCGTCGTCCAGCACCAGGTAGGTGATGTTGTCCAGGCGTGGGCGGGCGCCCCACCATTTCGGATTGCGGGACAACACGATTCGCTGCGTCGTGCGGTCCAGCGACGTGACGATGAAGGGGCCGGCCGACGGGCCGGGTCCCAAGAGTTGGGCCTTGTTGAACGCCTCGGGTGTGGCCGTCATGCTCTTGGGGAACAGCATGCCGTTACCGGCGAACATGCCGCGCCACTCGGCGTACGGCTTGGCGAAGGTGACCACGGCCTGCCGGTCGTCGACACCCCGGGTGACCGACGCGACGCGGTCGGCGCCGCTGGGGCCGGCGATCTCGAATGTCTTGTCGGCGCCGCTGAGAGCGTGGATCTGGCTGGCGATGTCTTCCCAGCTGATCGGAGTGCCGTCGGACCACACGGCCCGGGGGTTGATGGTGTAGGTCACCACCTGCGGTGCGGTGCCGGTGAGTTCGACGCTGGTGAAGTAGTCGGTATCGACCGTGGTCGATCCGTCGGCGCCGAGGATGAACGCTCGCGGCAGGGTGGCCTTCATCATCGCGGCGACCTCGGCCGAATTACCGTCGATGTGTAGGACATTGAAGTTGGGCGGGAAGTCGCTGAGCGCGAGCCGAAGGCTACCGCCGTCTTGCAGGGTGGCGGGGTCTTGCGGGTTGATATCGCTGGTGCTGCCGATCTGGGCGTGCTGGCCGGTTTGCGGCGCCAAGTTGATGGCCGGCGAGCATCCGGAGATGACAAGCGCCATCGCGACGAGCGCCGTCGTGACCCGCCTAGACACGTTTGCCCGGATTCGGTTGGGGTACCGCGCCCAGCAGTCGCCGGGTGTACTCGTGCTGCGGGTTGCCGAACACTTGCCGGCTGTCGCCCTGTTCCACGATCGTGCCGGCATGCATGACCACCACCTGGTGCGCGAGGTGTTTGACGACCGAAAGGTCATGGGAGACGAAGAGGTACGACAGGGCGAACCGCTCTTGGAGGTCGAGCAGCAGGTTGATGATGCCCGCCTGGATGGAGACGTCGAGAGCGGAGACCGGCTCGTCGAGCGCCAGGATCTTCGGCTGCAGTGCCAGCGCCCGCGCGATGCCGATGCGCTGCTTCTGACCCCCCGAGAACTCGGCGGGATAGCGGGCGGCGTCGGCGCGGCGCAACCCCACGATGTCGAGCAGCTCGGCGACGCGCGCGTTGGTCTCGTCCTTACCGAAGCCGTTGGCTGACAAAGGTTCGGCGAGGAGCTCGAACACGGGCAGCCGCGGGTCCAGTGAGGCCACCGGGTCTTGAAACACCACCTGGATGTCGCGGCGCAAGGATCGCCGGTGCGACGCGCTGAGGGTCGCGACGTCGGCGCCGAGGACTTCGATCGAGCCGGATTGCGGCGCAACGAGTTCCAGGATCTCGTGCAGGGTGGTCGACTTGCCGGAACCGGACTCGCCGACGATGCCCAGGGTGCGGCCCTGCCGCAGTTCGAAGCTGACGCCGTCGACCGCGCGGACCTCACCGACGGTCCGGCGCAACACCACCCCCTTGGTCAGTTGGAACGTCTTGACCAGATCGCGCACGCGGACGATCACCGGCGAGTCGCCGGACGTCACCCCGCGTGCGGAGGTGTTGACACCGTAGATGTCCGCGGCGGTGCGCCCGTTGACCTGGTCGGTGCGGATGCACGCCGCCCGGTGATCCACACCGACCGGCAGCAACTCGGGTTCGGCCGCGCGGCACTCGTCGACGACCAGGGGGCAGCGCGGAGCGAAGGGACAGCCCGGCTCCAGACTCACCAACGACGGCGGCGCGCCGGGGATGGGCACCAACCGGGTGCCCTGCACCGCGTCGAGCCGCGGCACCGAACCCAACAGCCCGACGGTGTAGGGCATCTGGCGATCGCGGTAGAGATCATGCACCCCCGCCGATTCGACGACGCGGCCGGCATACATCACCAGCGCCCGGTCGGCGAACTCGGCGACCACACCCAGGTCGTGGGTGATGATCAGCACCCCGGCGCCGGTGATGTCGCGCGCCGTCTTGAGCACCTCGAGGATCTGCGCCTGCACGGTGACGTCCAGCGCGGTGGTGGGTTCGTCGCAGATCAGCAGGTCCGGGTCGTTGGCGATCGCGATCGCGATCACCACTCGCTGTCGCTCACCGCCGGACAGCTCGTGCGGAAACGCGCGGGCGCGCCGTTCCGGCTGCGCGATGCCGACCAGCTCGAGCAGTTCCACCGCGCGCCGGCGCGCGGCGTTCTTGCCCACGTGCGGCTGGTGGATCTCGATCGCCTCGGCGATCTGGTCGCCAACGGTGTAGACGGGCGTCAGCGCCGACATCGGGTCCTGGAACACCATGCCGACCGTCTTGCCGCGGAAGCGTGACATCGCGTCGTCGCCGAGGCCGAGCAACTCGGTGCCGTGCAATCGCACCGAGCCGCGCACCCGCGCGTACTCGGGCAGCAGGCCCACCGCCGCCAGCGCCGAAACCGACTTGCCCGAGCCGGATTCGCCGACCATGGCCACGACTTCGCCGGGGGCGACGCGATAGCTGATGCCGCGGACCGCGGTCACCGGTTGGCCGTCCGTCGGGAAGCTGACGGCCAGGTCGGTGACCTCCAGCAGCGCGCTCACCGGGCACCACCCCGCAACATGCCGCTGCCGGGGTCGAGCGCGTCGCGCAGGCCGTCCCCGGTCACGTTGGCACACACCAGGATCAACACCAGCACGCCCGCCGGAAACAGGAAGACCCAAGGGAACGTCGTCGCGGACTGGGTGCCGTTGGCGATCAACGTGCCCAGCGAGACGTCCGGCGGCTGGATGCCGAACCCGAGGAAGCTGAGCCCGGTCTCGGCCAGGATGGCCGAGGCGACGTTGAGGGCGGCGTCGATGATCAGGATGGAGGCCACGTTGGGGACCACGTGGCGCAGGATGATGCGGCGGCTGGACACGCCCATGTACCTTGCGGCCCTGATGAATTCGCGTTCGCGCAGGCTCATGGTCATGCCGCGCACCATGCGTGAGCTGATCATCCAGCCGAATCCGGCAAGCAGCAAGACTAGCATCAGGATGTTGGCGGAGCTCTTGGTCCGCGGTGTGACGATGGCGATCAGGATGAAGCTGGGCACCACCAGCAGCAGGTCAACCAACCACATCAGCGCCCGGTCCCGCCAGCCACCGAAGTAGCCCGCGATCGAGCCGACGGTGGCGGCGATGCCGGTCGAGATGACGGCCACGCAGACACCGATCAGCATCGACTTCTGCATGCCCCGCAGGATCTGCGCCAGCAAGTCCTGGCCTAGCGCGTTGGTGCCCAACCAGTGCCGGGAATTCGGTGGTTGCAACAACGCGTCGAAGTCGAGGTCGTCATAGGAGTACGGCAGCACCGCGGGCAGCGCGTAGCAGCCGACGAACAGCAGCACGAGCAACGTCAGCGACGCGACCGCCAACCGGTTGCGCACGAACCTGCGCAGCACCAGGGTGCGGCGCGAGGTGAACTCCGCGGCCTTTGGCGTCGGAATCCCCTGGGCGCCATCCACTTTGGCCTCGGATGTCATGACACCCGCACCCGCGGATCGAGGGCCGCGTAGAACACGTCCGAGAGCAGACCCGCCAGCAACACCACCGTGCCGGAGAACAGCGTGATCGCGGCGATGATGTAGGTGTCCTGCGTCGCGATCCCTTGCACCAGCCATTCGCCCATGCCGTGCCAGCCGAAGATCTTCTCGACGAACACCGCGCCGGTGACCAGCCCGGCGACCCCGTAGGCGAACAGGGTGGCCAGCGGGATGAGTGCCGTGCGCAGTCCGTGCTTGACCAGCGCACGCCGGCGGGTGAGCCCCTTGGCGCGCGCGGTGCGGATGAAATCCTGGCCCAGGACGTCGAGCATCGCGTTGCGTTGGTAACGGCTGTATCCGGCGGCGGCCGCCAGCGTCAGCGTGAGCGTGGGCAGGACCAGATGCCGCAACCGGTCCACCAGCTGATGCCAGACGCCGCCGCTCACGCCGGGCGAGGTTTCCCCCGTGTAGTCGAAAAGGTGCACGCCCAGAGCCCAGTTCACCCGCAGCGCGGCAAGGATCAGCAGGTTGGCGATGACGAACGTCGGGGTGCTCAGCACCAGCAGCGCCACCATCGTGACGACGCGGTCGCTGAGTCTGTACTGGCGGATGGCGCCCCAGGCCCCGGCCGCGATGCCCAGGACGGTGCCCGCCAGCGATCCGACCACCAGGAGCCGCAGGGTGACGCCGACCCGGCGCCAGAGCGTGGCACCGACGGGCTGTCCGGTGATGGTCTTGCCGAAGTCGCCGCGCACGGCGTGCGAGGCCCACTGCGCGTAGCGGATCGGTATGGGCTTGTCCAGATTGAGGGAGCGGGCCTTCGCGTCGATCACGGACTGCGGCGGCCGCGGGCTGCGCTGCAACAGGCTGTCCAGCGGCCTGAATGCGACCGACGTCAGGCAGAACGTCAGGAACGAGGCCAGGGCCAGCAGCACGACATAGTTGAGCAACCGGCGCGCCAAGAAACGAATCATCCCCGACCGCACCGCCCCTCTCGCATTGGGACAGGTTAACGAGCCGGGCCCGTACCGGCCGGGTGCGCCGACCGGATCCTTGTGATCGGGCTGATTTTCATGCGTCAATATTCGGTGGCCCGTTGTTAACATCCACCGCGGTGCTGCGACACTCCCGAGGAGGCTGACGTGACGGTTACCGAGGATTACCTGGCCAACAACGCGCAATATGCCAGCACATTCCAGGGTCCGCTGCCGATGCCGCCCGCCAAGCACGTCGCCGTCGTCGCCTGTATGGACGCCCGCCTCGACGTCTACCGCGCCCTGGGTCTCAACGAGGGCGAGGCGCACGTCATCCGCAATGCCGGCGGCGTGGTCACCGACGATGTCATCCGCTCGCTGGCCATCAGTCAGCGGCTGCTGGGAACGCGGGAGATCATCCTTATCCACCACACCGACTGCGGGATGCTCACCTTCACCGACGACGACTTCAAGCGGGCCATTCAAGAGGAGACCGGCGTCAAGCCGGCGTGGGCGGCCGAAGCCTTTCCCGACGTCGCCGAGGACGTCCGGCAGTCGTTGCGCCGCATCGAGAACAGCCCGTTCGTCACCAAGCACGAGTCCGCGCGCGGATTCGTCTTCGACGTCGCGACGGGGAAGCTCCAGGAAATCAAGGCATAGCGCTCAGCCGACCTTGTAGGTGGCGAGGGCCTTCGCCACGAGTTTGCCGTACGCGTCGACGATCTCGGCCTCACAGTTGACCAGCGATCGGCCCCGCCGCAACACCCGGCCCACGCCGATCACGTCGCCGGCCCGGGCCGGCGCCATGAAGTCCAGCGCCATCGACACCGTCACGCCCCGAAGGTCGGGGGGTGCCTGCGCGCCGCACCATGCCGCCGCCATGACGGTGACGTCGGCGAGGGTGGCGATCGCGCCGCCGTGCACCATGTCCCCGATCGTCACGTTGGAGGGGTCCCACGGCAGCCGCAGGCGCACCTCGTGGTCGTCGAGCCGGTCGGCGACGATGCCCAGCTTCGCGACGAACGGCGATTGGGGGAGGAACTGCGCGATGACGTCGCGGCCGCTCGGAGGCCGGCCGGCGGGTGCGGAGTCGGAGGTCATCCGTTCATGCTTTCGCATCGAGCATCGGCCGGAAAAGGGTCACCGCCGGTCTTGACCCGATGCGTCGGATCGGCGTCGTCCGCGCCATGAGCGGCGCCCACTTGACAACCGTCGCCACGAACTGATGCTATAGAGGGCAAAGCTGCCAAACTTGACCGACTCTACCAGGTTTAACCGAGGAAGCCATGACCAGCGATCTGAAGGCGGGTCCCGCCGCCGGCCAGTACGAGTTGAGCCACCTGCGCTCGCTCGAGGCCGAAGCGATCCACATCATCCGCGAGGTGGCCGCCGAGTTCGAGCGGCCGGTGCTGCTGTTCTCCGGCGGCAAGGACTCGATCGTCATGCTGCACCTGGCGCTGCGGGCGTTCCGCCCCGGGCGGTTGCCGTTCCCGGTGATGCACGTCGACACCGGGCACAACTTCGACGAGGTGATCGCGACGCGCGACGAACTGGTCGCCGAACACGGCGTGCGCCTGGTGATCGCCTCGGTCCAGGAGGACATCGACGCGGGCCGCGTCGTCGAGCCGAAGCAGGGGCGCAACCCGATCCAGACCGTGACGCTGCTGCGCGCGATCCGGGAGAACAAGTTCGACGCGGCGTTCGGCGGGGCCCGCCGGGACGAGGAGAAGGCGCGGGCCAAGGAACGGGTGTTCAGCTTCCGCGACGAGTTCGGCCAGTGGGACCCGAAGGCGCAACGCCCCGAGCTGTGGAACCTGTACAACGGCCGGCACCACAAGGGCGAGCACATCCGGGCCTTTCCGCTGTCCAACTGGACCGAGTTCGACATCTGGTCCTACATCGGCGCGGAGAACATCGCGCTGCCCTCGATCTATTACGCCCACCGCCGCAAGGTGTTTCGCCGCGACGGCATGCTGCTCGCGGTCGACCGGCACATGCACCCGCGCGACGACGAGCCGGTGTTCGAAGCGACGGTGCGGTTCCGCACCGTCGGCGACGTGACCTGCACCGGATGCGTGGAATCGGAGGCCTCGACGGTGGATGAGGTCATCGCCGAGACCGCGGTGTCCCGGCTGACCGAACGCGGCGCCACGAGGGCCGACGACCGCATCTCGGAGGCCGGCATGGAAGACCGCAAACGGCAGGGGTACTTCTGATGGCCACGCCGACGACGCTGCTTCGCCTGGCCACCGCGGGTTCCGTCGACGACGGCAAGTCCACGCTGATCGGCCGCCTGCTCTACGACTCCAAGGCCGTCATGGAGGACCAATGGGCGGCGGTGGAGCAGACGTCCAAGGAGCGCGGCCACGACTACACCGACCTCGCGCTGGTGACTGACGGTCTGCGCGCCGAGCGCGAGCAGGGCATCACGATCGACGTCGCCTACCGCTATTTCGCCACGCCCAAGCGGAAATTCATCATCGCCGACACCCCGGGCCACATCCAGTACACCCGCAACATGGTGACCGGCGCGTCAACCGCCCAGCTGGTGATCGTGCTCGTTGACGCCCGGCACGGGCTGCTGGAGCAGTCTCGCCGGCACGCCTTCCTGGCCTCGCTGCTGGGCATCCAGCACATCGTGCTTGCCGTCAACAAGATGGACCTGATCGGCTGGGACAGAGAGAAATTCGAGGCCATCCGCGACGAATTCCACGCGTTCGCCGCGCGCCTCGATGTGCACGACGTGGCCACCATCCCGATGTCCGCGCTGCACGGCGACAACGTGGTGACCAAGTCGGACCAGACGCCCTGGTACGAGGGCCCCGCGCTGCTGTCGCACCTGGAGGAGGTCTACATCGCCGGCGACCGCAACCTGGTCGACGTGCGGTTCCCCGTTCAGTACGTCATCCGGCCGCACACCCGCGAACATCAGGACCACCGTAGCTACGCGGGCACCGTGGCCAGCGGGGTCATGCGTCCGGGCGACGAAGTCGTCGTCCTGCCGATCGGCAAGACCACTCGGATCACCGCCATCGACGGGCCGAATGGTCCAGTGGAAGAGGCGTTTCCGCCGATGGCGGTTTCGATCAGCCTGGCCGACGAGATCGACATCTCGCGCGGTGATCTCATCGCCCGCACCAACAACCATCCCCGGGTCACCCAGGAATTCGACGCGACCGTGTGCTGGATGGCCGACGACGCGACGCTCGAGCCCGGCCGGGACTACGTCATCAAGCACACCACCCGCACCACCCGCGCCCGGGTGACCGGGCTGGACTACCGGCTCGACGTGAACACCCTGCACCGTGACAAGGCCGCAACGGCGTTGCAGCTCAACGAACTCGGTCGCATCTCATTGCGCACGCAGGTGCCGCTGCTGCTCGACGAGTACACGCGCAACGCCAGCACCGGGTCGTTCATCCTGATCGACCCGCACACCAACGGCACCGTGGCGGCGGGCATGGTGTTGCGGGACGTCTCGGCGCAGACGGCGAGCCCGAACACCGTGCGGCACAAGTCATCGGAGGTGGCCGAAGCCCGGCCGCGGGGCAAGACGGTGTGGTTCACCGGGCTCTCCGGTTCCGGCAAGTCGTCGGTGGCCATGCTCGTCGAGCAGAAGCTCCTCGAAAAGGGCGTCGCAGCTTACGTTCTCGACGGTGACAACCTGCGGCACGGCCTGAACGCCGACCTGGGATTCAGCATGGCCGACCGCGCCGAGAACCTGCGCCGGCTGGCGCACGTGGCGGCGCTGCTCGCCGACTGCGGCAATGTCGTGCTGGTACCGGCGATCAGCCCGCTGACCGAGCAACGTGAGATGGCGCGTAATGTGCACGCCGCCGCGGGGTTCGACTTCGTCGAGGTGTTCTGCGACACCCCGATCGAAGAATGCGAGCAGCGTGATCCGAAGGGGCTGTACGCCAAGGCGCGCGCGGGCGAAATCGCGCAGTTCACCGGCATCGACAGCCCGTATCAACCCCCGGTGAATCCCGACCTGCGGCTGACCCCGGAGCTCAGCGTCGAGGAGCAGGCGCAGAGCATCGTCGATCTGCTCGAATCGCGCGCTTAGCGCACGGCTGCGACTGATTGCCGCCGCCGGGTGGCACAATCCTCAGAGTGCGCATGTCGGCGAAGGCGGAGTACGCGGTGCGGGCCATGGTCCAGCTCGCCACGGTCCCCGACGGGACGCTGGTCAAGACCGACGACTTGGCCCAGGCGCAGGGCATTCCGCCGCAGTTCCTCGTCGACATCCTGACCAATCTGCGCACCGACCGCCTGGTGAGAAGCCATCGGGGCCGCGAAGGCGGCTACGAACTGGCCCGGCCGGGCAACGAGATCAGCATCGCCGACGTGCTGCGCTGCATCGACGGCCCGCTGGCGAGCGTGCGCGACATCGGTCTGGGGGACCTGCCCTACTCGGGGCCCACCGCGGCGCTCACCGATGTCTGGCGGGCGCTGCGCGCCAGCATGCGTTCGGTGCTGGAGGAGACGACGCTGGCTGACGTCGCCGCCAACGCGCTGCCGAAGCACGTCGCCCAATTCGCCGACGACTATCGAACACAGGAAAGCGTGCGTCACGGCACGCCCCGCGCCGGCGAATAGGCGCTAGCGCTGGCCCCCCGACCCGTAAGGGCGGGTGAGTATCTCCATGGCATGGCCCGAGGGGTCGAGGAAGTACACCCCGCGCCCGCCGTCGTTGTGGTTGATCTCGCCGGGCCGTTTGGCGCCCGGGTCCGCCCAGTGCTCGAGGCCTCGTGACTGGATCTTTCCGTAGATGGTGTCGAAATCCTCTTCGGACACCAGGAAGGCGTAATGCTGCCGCGGGATCTCCGCGCCCTCGGGAGCGTCCGCATAGTCCAGGTTGGCGCCGTGCTCGAGCTGGACAACCATGAAGTGGCCGAACGGTTTTGGGCTGGGCAGGCCGAACAATTCGGCTAGAAACGACGCGGACTCCTGCTTGTCGCGAGCGGCGACGATGGTGTGGTTGAAACTGATGGCCATAATTCCTCTTTACTCCTTGACGAGCGTGCGTGTTTGCGCGCCGACACGCCGTCTCCGCCGTCGTTCCGCGCACGTTCGCCACAACATGGCGTTCTTATTTCGGCGCCGTGAGCTCCAGGGCGATGTTGTCGGGATCGCGGAACTGCAGGATGTAGGACGGGCCGATGTCTTTCACCGGTTCGTGTGCGATGCTCAGCTCGTCGAGATGCGCTGCCGCAGAGTCTAATTCGTCCTTGCTGGCGACCCGGAACGCGATGTGGTCGAGCCCGGCGCGATCCTCGTCGAAGCGATCGGTCGCGACCGGCCGCAGCCCCAGCAGCGTGCCGCCGAGGTCGTAGATGACCCCACCGAACAGGAAGCTCAGCTGTTTGCGGGTGGCCTCGTCGGCGTTGTCGGGTACCTCCAGCAGGACCGGCCAACCGAACACGCTCTCGTAAAACTGCCGGGATCGCTCGATATCGGTGACGGTGAGGCGAACGTGCGCGATCGAACTGCTGGTGAAACCCATCTGCTCCATGCTGCCACTTGCGCCACCGAATGTTTACCGGTCATGCCAGAATCGCCGCGTGCGAACTGCGATGACGCTGCCGGTGATGGAGCCGGACTTGAATGCGGGAATTTTGGAGGACTGGGCGCGCGCGATCGACGACGGCCCGTTCTCGTCATTGTGCTGGGGCGAGCGCATCGCATTCGAGAACCCGGACAACCTCACGCTGCTGGGCGCGCTGGCCGCCTGGACGAGCCGAGTGCGGCTGCTGACGACCGTGATCGTGCCGCAGCTGCACGACCCGGTCATGCTGGCCAAGGCGCTCGCAACCGGGGACATGCTCTGCGGCGGGCGGCTGAGTGTGGGCATCGGCGTTGGCGGGCGGCACGAGGACTACCACGCCGTGGGCGCCGACCCGGCGACCCAGACCATGCGCGACATGGCCGAGCGCGTGGCCGTGATGAAGCGGGTGTGGGCCGGTGAAAAGCTCACCGAGTCGGTGCTACCGGTCGGGCCTGCGCCGGTGCAGCCCGGCGGTCCGCCGCTGTTTGTCGGCAGCATCGGCCCGAAGACCATCCGCAGCGCCGCTTCCTGGGCCACCGGGCTGGCGGGGACGACGCTGGACCTGGACGTCGCCAAACAGAACGAGCTCTTCGACGTCGCCCGCGACGCGTGGGCGCGGGCGGGCAAGGGCGAACCGCACCTGGTGACGTCGTTCTGGTTCGCGTTCGGGTCGCCCGAAGAGTCCCGAGCCCAGGTGCATCGTCATCTGCGGCGCTACATGAATTGGATACCGCCGGAATACGTCGACGCCATGGCGCCGACCACCGGCTGGGCGGGCACCGAGGACGAGCTGCTGGAAGTGCTGCGCAAGTTCGAGGCCATCGGCACCGACGAGGTACAGCTCATCCCGACGAGCTCCGACATCGACCAGCTACGCCGCGCGGCGGACGTGGCCGGCCGGCTGTAAAGGGCTTGGCCCGACGGCGGCGACCCGCAGCGCCCGGCTTCGCCGCGCTTGCGATCGCCACTAGGCCGACGCGCGCTCTTCCCCGGCGGCGGGCTGCTGCGGGGGCTGCCCCTTGCGTAGCGTCGCCATCAGCTCGCGGTAAGGCCCCACGAGATAGACCGTGTCGCCGCCGCGGAGCCAGGCGTCCCGACGCGGATGCAGCTCCACGGGCGCGTCCTGCCGGGTGATCGCGATGACGCGGGTCTGGGTGGACAGTTCGAACATCTTCAGCCCGTCGAGCTCGCTGCCGGGCGCCACATGCATTCCGCCGACCATGAAGGAGCGCTGCCCGACCGAAAAGGTGCCGAGCACCTGCAGGCCCATCGCGGCGCCGATGAACCATGGTGCGGCGAGTTCGACGGTGGATCGGACGTTCTCGAACCCGAACCGCTGCGCCACCGCGGCCCCCAGCTTCCGGTCGTACACGCGCAGCACGAGGGGAACGTCGGGCCGCACGACGTGCGGCATCACCCGCGGCCCCAGCATCTCGCGCAACACGATGCCGGTCTCGATGTTCACCATGTCGTCCTGTGTCAGCACCGCCACCGCGCGGGCGTGCTCGACGCGGGCGGCCTCCAGCGTCTTGCGCAGCGTGGCGTCGCCGAAGATCACCGGCACGTCGAGGTCGGCGGCCGTCGACAGGAAGCGGTTGTTCTCGTCACGCTCGATGACGGCCACGTCGTATCCGGCCGACCTCAGGTCGGCGACCACCCGGCTGCCGAACGAGCCGAGCCCGACGACGATGACGTGGTTGCGCAGATGGCGGGCCCGGCGGCGTCCGACCGAGTGGGCGAATCGTCGCGATATCAGCAGGTCGGCGATGAATGCGACCAGGAGCGCCGTGGTCGTCACGCCCGCGAACATCAACATGATGCTGTAGAGCCGCAGCCAGGTGGGCTGCTGAAGGAAGCTGAAGTCGCCGTACCCCACGGTCGCGATCGTCTCGGTGCTGAAGTACAACGCGTCGAGCCACGTCATCTTCGGATTCGGCTGGTAGCAGAAGCGCAGGACCACCGTCGACCCGAGCAGCAAGCACGCCGCGGCCACGAGGGCCCGCCCGAACATCGGGTTGACGTCGTCACGCAGCGCGCGCACGCCGTCGAGTGTCCGCCGCAGCCGGGGCAGGCGGTAGCGCGTCACGGTGGGGCGCGGGACCTTGATGCCGCGGGCGGCCAGTTCGTCCGCGGTGCCGATCATCGCGGTCCAGTCACCGGCGTGGACCGCCAAATCACGGCCGGGGCACGACACCACCTCGCCCGGGGTCGCGCAGTCCTCGCCATGGATCACCGCCACCGGTGCCAGGTCACCGTAGATTTCACGCAGCGTCGCGCTGTACGGCGCCTCGGCGCCCGAGACGACGAACTCGATGCCCGCCGCCTCGAACGGGTGCACGGTGTGCGCCAGGCAGGCCTCGACGACCGAGGGCGCCGCAAGGTCGGCGACGTCCAGGATCGCTCCGGGGCGCTTGTCGGCGGCCATCGCCGTCCGCAACACGTCGTTGCCCAGCCGCGCCACCACCCGCACCCGCGGGTTGACTTTCCTTGCCAGCAACGCGATTTCGAGATTCGTCGCGTCGTCGTCACCGACGCAGATCACCGCGCGGGCGCGGGCGACTTCCGCGTGTTCGAGTTCGCCGGCGGTCCTGAGCTTGACGATGTGCACGCCGGCGTTGTTGAGCTCCTCGACGATCGTGGTCGCCAGCGCGTCGTCACCGCTGACGATGATGTGACCGCGCATGGTTACGCACCCTTCCGGGCGTACGGCATACCCACCTCTGAGACGTTGGCGTTCGTTCCTATGACTATCGGGCACCGTGCCGTTTCATGCCAGCGCGACACCGGACGCGCCAGCGGCGAGGTGAATTGCCACGAGGCCCTGCGAGGGATTCGATAGCGGTATGACGCCGCCGGAACTGCCCGGGCCGCTCGCCGCCTTGACCCGGCTCATCTCGGAACGCATCGCCGCGGCCGACTTCGCCGGGGCGTTGCCGCTGATGAACGAGCTGGTTGCCGTCTGCCGCCCGATCTTGGGGGAGCGTCACCCCAACGTCTTGGACATGAAGCTCGCGCTGGTGCACCTGCAGCTCCAAATGGGCGACCAGGCCGGCGCCTATGCCGCCCTCGAGCAGCTGGTGCCCGAACTAGAGCAGCTGCTCGGCCGCGATCACATCACCACGTTGACCGCACGCCACATGTTCGCGGACCGGCCCCAGCGCGAAGCGCGGGCCGCGCTGGCCGAGTGGTCACAACTGCTGGCCGACGAAGAACGGGTGCTGGGGCCCGAGCATCCCACCGCGCTCACGTCCAGGGACCGGGTGGCGCAGAAGCGCAAGGAGCTCGGGGACTATGCGGGCGCCATCGCCGAGGGCGAGCGGGTCCTCGAGGCCCGCCGCCGGGTGCTCGGCGAGCACCACGAGGACACTCTGGGTATGCGCATGGCGCTGGCGCAATGGCACGGCGAATCGGTCGACGGTCCCGGCGCGGTGGCCGAGCTCGAGTCGCTGGTCGAGGTGATGCGCGAAAAGCTGGGCGATGACCACCGCCACACGCTGATCGCTCGGCACACCATCGCGCTGTGGGAGCCCGAACCGGACGACTGCCGCGACAAGGTCGCCACCTGGCAAGCCCTGGTCGACGACGAAGCGCGGGTCTTCGGCGACGACAATCCCATCACCGTCGCCGCCCGTGAGGAACTGGCCAAGTGGCGCGACCGCGCGGAGGAATACCGGTGGGTGACCGAGACCCGTGATCGGGTCGAAGGGGCCATCAAGCGCCGTCTGCGTGCCAAACATCAAGCCACGCAGCGATTTTCAGACGAGGAATACCTGCGGTGCTGGCTTGCCGAGCGCGGCGCCCAATTTCCGGTATGGGCAGGCCATTACGGCGGCGACGCCGTCTGGGACTTCTCCCCGGAGTCCCTGGACGCGTTGGAAGAGCTCGTCATCCAGAAGGGCGCGACCCCAGAGCAGCTCCTCGACGAGGAGCGGAATGCGCCGTTCGTCGATGGCGCCGTGTGGTATCTCGGGGAGGTGCTGCGCCGCGGACGGTCCCTGCCGTGGCAATACACCCGCGGTGACGCGGCAGATCCCACCGTCGGCTACGTCGACGTGTTCGAAGCCCTCACCCGGGTGTTGCACTCCGTCGACCGCGGTGCCCTGCGCCGCACGTACGACCGCTTCACGGCAGCCCAGTGATACTGGGTTGGTGCCTTTCATCGAATGCGTCGCGTCCCGCGAGATCTACCGGAGCCAGTGGATGGTGCTCCGCGAAGACGACATCCGTCGCCCTGACGGCAGCCCCGGCATTTACGGGGTGGTGGACAAACCCGACTATGCGCTGGTGATGCCGTTCGACGGCCACCGCTTCCGGCTCGTCGAGCAGTTCCGGTACCCGCTCGGGGAGCGGCGGTGGGAGTTCCCGCAAGGCACCGCCCCCGGCCTGACGCACACCGAGCCTGCCGAGTTGGCCGAGCGTGAGCTGCGCGAGGAGACGGGCTTGAGCGCGACGTCGTTCGAGGTGCTGGGCCGGCTCGATGTCGCTCCGGGCATGAGCAGCCAGCGCGGCTGGGTGTTCCTGGCGACCGGGATCGTCGAGGAGGGGGAACCGGACCTCGAGCACGAGGAACAGGACCTGCGCAGCGCCTGGTTCGACCGCGACGACGTCGAGCAGATGATCCGGTCCGGGGTGATCGCCGACGCGCAGTCGATCGCCGCCTACGGCCTGTTTCTGCTGCGGCGAGCATGAACGATGCGGGGACCCGCCGGGTCCCCGCATCGTGGTGTCAGGTTTCAGGCCGAGGTGACGTACTGCGGGCAGTAGGCCGAAGCGGCGTCGACGGCGAACGTCTTGGAGCCCTTGGCGCTCAGGCCGGTCGCCTGGGCCACCGCGTTGATGACCTCCTTGCTCGAGTGACCCTGGTCGAGGGCGTTGCACACGGCGTGCGCGTCCTTGACCGCGACCGAGGCGCTCGGCGGGGTGATGCCATCGGCGGCCAGCTGGGCGAGGAACGCGTCGTCGACCGAGCTCGCGCCCGCGGTGCCGGCGAGGCCGAGCGCGGCCAGGCCCAGGGCGGCGGTGCCGACGACGGAGGCGGTGAAACGGCGAGTGAACATCGGGGTCTCCTAGTGCTGATGTGGGTTTCTCGTGGACGCTGGGTGCGTTGATCACAGAATCAGCACGGGGGCTTAACGGGTTCTCAACGAATTCTTGGTGGGCCGTCGGGGGCGCGTCGTTGAGCCCGCACCATGGACCCGATGTCTTCCCGATGGCGGTTTCGCGGCGTCGCGGCGTTCGCCGCCGTCGCCGCGGCGGTCCAGCCCCTGCCCGCGATTCCCGTGCACGCCGCGCTGCCGTCGTGGAATGGGAAGTATTCGCTGGCCAGGTACGCCGTCAACAAGTCAGGCACCAGTGCGGCGGCGGCCCAATCCGAACCCACATTCAGCGCCGACTATGTCTTCGTCACCGCCTGCTCGTCGCGCCAGTGCGTGGCCACCGCCACCAACGGCCCCGTCCCCAAGAACCCGACCCTGCCCCAGCCCTCGCACTACACCTGGGACGGGGCTCGATGGGTCGAGCGTTTCGAGTTCCAATGGGATTGCTACATGGGCGACGGCGTCCCCAAGGTGTGGGCACCCGCGCGCTCGTGGGCGTTCTACACGCCACAGCCGGACGGATCTTTGCGCGGCACCTGGCATACCGACATCAACGGCGGTCCCTGCGGCGGAAGCGTCGAAATGCCGGTGGCGGCGTTTGCCGCCGGTCCCGCATGAATGTCGTTGTCGCCCAGGATCACTGCTGCGGCGCGGGCGTCATCGAGGCGATGTAGTAAATTTCGTGCCCGGTCGGGTACCCGCCACCGTTGGTGGCGATATGAACGTGGTCGTAGTGATTGAGTGTCTCCGAACCGAGGTCGGCGGTCCAGCTTCCCCCACCAACGCCCGGGTAGATCTTCTGCCGCCAGATCACGTGGTTGATTCCCCAGCGTTTGGCGTTCGCCAGGGCGTAGCCGGCGATCTGGTTGCCCAGCTCGATGCCTTCGGGGCTGGCGTGGTTCGGGATCATGACATCGATCGCCAGCCCGTTGGGATGCCACGGCAAAGCGTCCTCCCGGTATCCGCCGATGGTGGTGATCTGCGGAAACAGCACGCTGATGGCGCGCTCCGCCCAGATCGTCTTGACCTGCAGCCTGTCCTCGGACCCGATGCCGTGGGGCAGCGCGACCTGGAATTGCTGGCCGGCGGCGGGCGGCGCGTTTGCGGTCAGCATCTCCACTTCCGCCGGTGTCGCGGTGTGCGGGGCGTTGGCCAGTGCGCTGGGCGCCGCGTCGGCCGGTCCGGCGGCCACGCTGGTGGCGGCCGCGGGCGGCGGGGCGGGCGCGGAGGGTCGCGGCTTCGCGCCCTGGGCGTAGACCATGCCGGCCGACAGGACGAGCGAGGCCACGATCGCCAGCCAACGACTCCGGCCGTTGGCTAACACATTCACGCCCACGACCAGCAGCTTAATGTCGCGGGCGACACCCGTGGGGCGTTTTCGACGGGTTATTCGGGTCGGGCGAATGCGCCCCACGCCATGCTCCGTCGCGTCACAATGACACCCATGTCCGGCCAGACCTTCGCCGATGCCAACGCCTTCCACCGGGTCATGCGCCGCTTCGCCTCCACGACGGTGGGCGTGGCGCTGCTGCGCCCCACGGCGCACCACCTGGACCGGTTCATCACCAAGGTCAGCGGCGGCAGAAGCAGCTTCGCCGGCGTCGCAACCGGCATCCCCGTGGTCATGCTCACCACCACCGGCGCCAAATCCGGCGAGCCCCGCACCGTCGCCGTGTATGGGATCCCCCATCCAGATGGCCTGGCCCTCATCGCATCCAACTTCGGCGGCGCCAAGCATCCCGCCTGGTATCACAACCTGAAGGCCCACCCCGAGGCGACGGTGACTATCGGCCGCGACACCTGGCATACGACGGCGCGGCTCGCCACGCCGGGCGAGCGCGACGAGATCTGGGCGAAGGGCCTCGAGCTGTATCCCGGCTGGCGCAAGTACGAAGTGCGGGCAGGCAAGCGGCACATCGAGGCGTTCGTCCTGCCGCGGAACTGAACGACGATAGGCGCTGTCGCACAGAGTCGTTCGCGCTTCGCCGCCTAATCCGTATCGCCCAGGTACGCGTCGGCCCAGGCGCCGATGATTCGCCCGGCCCGGTGAGCCTGGCCGCGCGCGGTGAGGAAGTGATCCGAGCCCTCGAGCGAGACGAAACTGCGCGGGTGCCGGGCCAAGCGGAAGATCTCGCTGGCGTTCTCGATGCCGACCGTGTTGTCGGTGGGCGAGTGCAGGATGAGCAGCGGCAGGCGCAAGCCCTTGATCTTGTCGCGCAGGTGGGCCCGCCGCACGTCCTCGACGAACGCCCGCTTGAGCGTCAGCGTGCGCCCGCCGACCATCCATTCGGCGCTGCCCTCGGTCAGGCAGCGGTCGACGACTGCGTCGTAATGCTTTTCGACGTGGCTCGGGTCGACCGGCGCCGCGACCGTCACCACCGACCGCACTCCCGGCGACTGCCGGGCCGCGGCGAGCACCGCGGCGCCGCCCCACGAGTGCCCGATCAGGATGTCGGCCGGCGTTCCGCGGCCGGTCATGAATTCGCACGCCCTGGCGATGTCGTCGACCTTGACGGTGAACGACCCGTCGCCCCAGTCGCCCTCGGACCCGCCGAGGCCCAGCGCGTCGAAGCGCAGCATGCCGATGCCGTCGGTGGCCAGTTGCTTGCAGATCCGCGCCGCGGCGGGCGAGTCCTTGCCGAGCGTGAAGCCATGGGCGAACACGCCCCAGCCCCGCACCGTCCCGTCGGGCACTTCGATGACGCCGGCCAGTTGCGCGCCCGTCGAGCCCTGAAATGTGACGCGTTCGCCCATGCTGACGATCTAACCCGCCCGGGCCGGCGGTCGTAAGGCCGACCTACCTGCGAGAAGGTTTGTGTCCCCGGCAGGAACAATAACTGCGGAATCGAGCCACATGTTCGCAGTTCAGAGGCATATTGCGGGTGTGCGTGCCGGATCGCTCACGGCCGAAACGAAAGCCGTTGTGCGACAACCGCGTACAACTCACCCCCTGCGGGCGACGTCTTGGCTCAGGATCTGGGGCCAGGTCTCGACATCGGCCGGGGTGTGCGCCACGGTGAGCGTTGACCGCGGCATCAGTGCGGCAAGCGATTCCGCTGTCGACATCGGATGCGCCGGGTCGCCGACCCAGGCCAGAATCGTCGTCGGCACATCGATTCGTGCGACCGCTTCGCGAGCGGGCAGGTCGCTGAGAGCCGCGCCCCGAAACAGTGACGGCAGCAGCGCGTCGGCCACATCGGGAACTGTTTCGGGCGCGCCGACCGTGGCCGGCGGCGGAGTCGCCCCACGCGCCGACGCGATGAATGCCCCGACTCCCTCGGTTTCGATAAATTCGGCCGCAACCCGGTAGATCTCGGCCTGCGCGGGCCGGGTTTCCCAGGCGGTAGCCGGCACCATGAGCGTGAGGCCGGCGAAGCTGTCCGGCTCGCGGGCGGCCGCGTGCAGCAGTGTGCCGGCACCCATGGAGGGGCCCACTCCGTGCACCCGTTCGCCGGGAAACCATTTGTCGAGCAGCTGCAGGAGATCCTCGGCAAGGCTTTCCCATCGGTAATCCTCCGGGACCTTGCGCCCGGTCGACTTGCCATGGCCGCGTGCGTCGTACCGCAGCAGTCGGGTCCCGCTGAGGCCCCTGCCGAGGTCGAGATTGAGCACCCGGTCACGCGCGCGGCTGGAGGTAAGTCCATGCAGTTGAACTACCGGATGACCACCTTCATCGCTCAGTTCAACCGCAAGCTCCGCTCCAGGAACCACGAAAGTGGACATCACGCAACTCTTCTCACGACCGGACGGCTCGCCCCGGAGCCGACCGCGCAGACCGAGCATTCAGGCTAACCGGGGCGTTAAGGTACCGCCATGCGGCTGACCAACGTCGCGCACCTGCGGCTACCCTTTGGACGACTCTGGGGCTACGACGTCTCGGTGTCTGACCTCGGCCGCCGGCTCCCGGTGTCCTTCGACCAGCGCATACACGTTGGTGCCGGCGCACGACCCGGCTCCTGGATGGCTCTGTCCATTCGGTTGCCGGCGGGGGTCAGCCGCCAATCGTTGGCCGATGCGTGGCTGGCCGTGATCGCCCGCCACGGCACCCTGCGAACGGCATTCACCCCCGGGGCGGACGGCGATCCGCAACTGCATGAGATCGATATTCACCCAGGCCAGTGGGTAGAGCACGAGATCGCTGCGGGCCAGGCGGTCAACGACGCACTGCGAGTGGTTCTCAATGCGACGTGCTCGCCCTATCAGCGGCCCTCACATCGATTGTGTGTGCTGGAGACTGCCGCCGGATTGACGGTGGTGATCGCCGCCGACCACGCCCACGTGGACATGTGGTCAATGCTGGTGATTGCGCGGGACCTGTTGTCGATGCTCGCCGACGCCCGGATCGGACGTATGCCGTCGCCGCAACCGCCGCCGGCATTTGTCGTGCACACGCAGGCATTGCTGGACCTTCCCGCGGCACCGGAACGCGTGCGCGCGCGATGGGCACAAATCATCAGCGACAGCGGTGGGGTGATGCCACGGTTTCCGCTGCCGTTGGGTGAGTCCGGGCCGCATCCAGAACGTGTTGAAGTGCGTGACGTGTTCGATGTCGATGACGGCGCCGCGTTCGCCGCGCAGGCACGCGACGACGGTGTCTCGACGCTGGCACTCGCCGTGGTCGCCATGACCGCGGTGACCCGCGAGTTGGCCGGGGCGCCGCTGCGCGCGGTCTTCCCCGTGCACAGCCGATTTGAAGACAAATGGCACGACTCGGTGGGCTGGTTCATCACCAATTCGGTCCTGGAGTCGGCGGTTGCCGAGCCCCACGCCGCGGCCACCGCCGTCAAAGAGGCCGTGCAGCTTGGTTCCTGGCCACTGGCCGACGTACTGGCTCCGTGGGGTGGAATGCCCATCGCGCCAGGCATGTTCGCGATTTCCTGGCTGGACCAAAGCAGACTTCCGGTGCGCATCGACTCGGTCGGACTCGACGCCCAGTATGTGAGCGCGAGCGTTGACACCGACGGCGTCATGCTCTGGTTCATCCAGGACGAGTCCGGGCTACATCTGCGATGCCGCTACCCGGATACCGCGGAGGCACGAACCAACGTGGGGGCGTGGCTGGACCTGTTGGTGGCGCGCCTACAGGCACTGGCGCAGTCCTCGGTTCGGGGACTGCTGCGGGTGGCGGGCCGCACATATCGTGTGCAGCGCGCGACGCGCGAACACGTGGGGGTGATCGCCCAGCTGCTCTCCGACGACGAATTCGGTCAGGAACGCGAAGCCGCCGAACTCGAACGCTACGAGGCGGCCTACGACATCGTCGTTCGCGACCGATCCAACTACCTCGGCGTCGTCATGAACGGTTCCGACATGGTCGTCGCGACCGTGCAATTGACGATCATTCCCGGTCTTTCCCGCGGCGGCGCCACCCGGCTGCAGATCGAGGGATTACGCGTCGCCAAAGCCGAACGCGCACAGGGTCTTGGTACTGCACTCGTCGAGTGGGCACACAACTACGGCCGAGCGCACGGCGCACAGCTGGCGCAGGTGACCACAGACGAGGCTCGCGAACGGGCTCGGGCGTTCTATCGCCGGCTCGGGTACCACGCCGCCCACGTCGGGCTGAAACGCACCATCTGAGTCCGGTTTATCCGCGGTCAACGTTTCAGCGTGCGTGATGGCGACGCCAGCTAAGCGGCCGGTGTGCGACCGATCCGGCTGCGTGTGTAGCGAACCCGAATGAGGACCTAGGCGCGCGTCATCACATCGATGTTGTAGTTGGTCGCCACCGACCAGCCGTGCTCGATAGCCACCCGCGTGAGGTGGCCGCGTGTCAGTGTCCGGGTCATTTCACCTCCTAGCCGTAAACGCGCGGGCAAAGGTCCGTGAACGCGAGGTTGACTATGGCGTGAGAAGCCAACGGCGAGTAACCCTTGAGCTGCAGGCCCACAATCTCGGCACCCATACCAACCCCGTTACCCAGGTCGTAGCAGACCATGTGACCGGTGTTCACGATCCGAAGAGCGTCTGCCTCGTTGCCCGAGTACACGCGCTCGCGCGTGTTGGGGTCCTGGACGTTCCGCAGATGATCGAGGTACATCTGCTCGGCAGCGGAGTAATGGATCATCGCGGCAGCGGGCGGCGCCCACTGAGCCTTCAGGTCATTCGACTGCTGCCTGTGGATCATGACACCGGCGACAACAGCCACCACAACCCCCGCTATCACCAGGAAGGTGACCACCATCAGGGCGATCACCTTGACGTTACTGCGGCGCCGAGCTAACTGGGGTGGAGGAGGTGGATACGGAACGGGATACGGATGCGGGTACGGAGCCTCTCGGTACGGGGTCGTCATGTTAGAAGTCCTCCTCGCCAAAAACCGGCGGACCAACTTAGGGCCTATTTCCCGAACCGGTCTCCGTGCCCAAATGTCCGCAGATGTGCCATCTACGTTGCGACTGCTCGTGCGCGACCGACAGGGTCCTTTGACCATGGCCGAGGGGCCTGAGTGCCCCTGAATGTTGGCGGCCACGGCTCCTGCACTCAGCTTTGTTAAGGCTGCATCGCCTGATGCGTGTGCCTCCGGAAAGACGAAGACATGTTGACGGTCCTTCGACGCCCACGGCCCGAGGGACGACGATTGAGGAGTGAGTCTGGCGACGGTCTTCGTCAACGGCGACCACCGGATCGGTCTAACCGAAAACACAGGCGTGAACTTTGGACGACGCCGTTCTAGCCGAGTTGCGAGCCTAATTCGCTGACAAATTGGGCGACGTTAGCGCAGGCCGATGGGTAACCGATGTGCTGCTGGTGGTGAGAATGAATGACGCTCGGCTCGACGCCCGCCTCCAAGAGAAGCAGCCCTCGCAGAAGCCACGGCGTGGTGTGGGTGACGATCAGCCAGCGGAGGTGCCGAGCGGCCGTGGACTCTTTCTCCTCGCGCACCAGTTGATGAGCCATTTCGTTGCGCGACTTCTTCATATGCTTCGCGAGGTCAGCTACTGACAGCGGTTCGGTGAGCTCCGGCAAAACTGGGAAAACCCTCGTTATTACGTCGGTGGCGCGGTCGATGTACTCGACGTCGTCAAAATGGCTGATGGACTTCATCACGGCGGTTTGAACCTGCTGCGGGTCTAAGTTCGAGTCATTTCTGTCTGCCGCTTTAGCTTTTGCGGCGTTCCGAGCAGCTTGTTTAATGCTGTCAAGCGCGGAGGCAGATGCCGCGGGAAACTTGGACTGCTCGAAAGTATGACGCAGTCGGCGGTGTAAGCCCTCGAGCAACGTAGTGACTAACAGCGCCTGTGTCTCCAAATAACCCTCAAGGGGTTGGCCGGCCACCCGGCCGATCCCGTCGAGCGTGTCGTTGATCGGGATCCAGTTAGCAAAGCGCTCAAGTGTGAGTTCCTCGCGAGGCAGGAGCGTCCGGTAGTCGAATTCCTTTGGGGGCGTGTTGGCCCCGGGCCCATAGACCCACAGCCATGTGTCGCCCTCGTCGATACGCACCCATGTGTCCCGAGCTGCGAAAGCCTGGTCTAGCGCGAGTTCGGCCAGGGTCAGGCAACCCGACACCACCATGGTTTCAAGTCGTCGTTGTGTCAGTGGGGTCGCGGACGTATACAGCAGCCAGTTGCCGTCGTCGGCGCTCTCGATGCCGAGTGTGGACCCATCCCCACCGACGGCGGCGCTTTCGCCGCCTTCCAGATGGCCCAGCCAGGTAGGGTTCCCGAAGCGAAAACGCATGGCGCTGAACAGCTGATCGGGACCACATATGTGGCGCTCACCCACGACGGCGCAGTGCGCTTCGTAGCTGGGTGAGCCGAATGGGGGGCCCGGGTCGCCCCAGTTCTGGGCATTGATCAGGGTGACGCATTCACCGGAGTCGAGTCGACCTTGGATCGTCATCGTTAGCGCTGCCTTAATACGGTCGGCCGCCCCTTGCGCATACATGAGACCACCGCCATCCGTGCGACTCACCCGTGGGTCTCCGACCAAGGCGCGGTCGAGCACTACCTCAGGTTGCTCACCGGCGTCTGCCCTGAATGCTCCGCGCACCGTCTCGTCGGGTGTCTCCGGGAGCCAAAATTCCCCGCTGGCAACGATGTTCATTGAGCGCCTCCTGCTGAGAGCCCCAACCCGCAACTCGCTTGTGATTCATCGAGTTCCAAATAGGCTATTGCTCTTCGCCTAGTTCTTTTTGATCCTTCGCTCGGCGACGCAGGTTATCCAGGCTGTTCGGGTCTGCACGAAGAGCATCCCTGAGATCACCACTGTGCTGAATTTGTGCGATCAGCGATTCATAACGTTCTTGATGTGCCACCCAATCTTGATCTAAGTGTTCGAGCGGCAAGCCTGAAACCCGTCGTGCCAGAGCAGCTAGCTGTTGGTGCCACCAAGCAGGGATCGTGTCGAAATCCGCTGCGGCATTGCGGAATGCATACGCGACGAACAACGCTTGAGATGTAATTAGGGCAGCGCACTGCTTGAATTCGGCCGCATCGACTGACGGGTAAGGGGCGTGGCTGTACTCACCATCCGGGGTGAACAGGAAGCCAAGGGTACTTCCAGCCATCGGATGGGCGTACTGGCTCATCATCTTGTACGTCTCCCAATGTGGAACTCGCTGTTTATCTGGGCCGGTAGCGGCGCTGTCAGCTGCCATCTGTTCGGCGAATTCCTTTGAGAACTTGTCTTTTACCCAGTCGCCTCCGTGGAGCCATCGTTCGGCGAGCTCGAGCTTATGTGCGAGTGTTCTTCCCAAACCAGCGGCTTCTTGAACATTGCGGAGCGTGGCCAGCGCTTCAACGTAAAAACCAAAGGCGCAGAGATTGGCCGCCGCTTGTAGCCCCTGATACGCGCGCAGGAACAGGCTCACTGCCGCCATCACATTGGGGAACCAGTGATCTGGGTTGGGGTCCTGCGTGGAGGCGATGCCAGCCTCGATCAGTTCCAGGGCGGCTTCGAGGTCAGCGAATTCCGTACCCATCAGCGCTTCGGCCGGCTGAAGATTTCCGAGCGCTCGGAATACACGATGGTAATTAGCCGGGTTGGGTTCTTCTGTCGGCACTGGCTTTACGGCTCCTCGTGGTGTCTACGGTGTAACTGACTTCTCGACCGTAGCGCTACGAAGTTGCTGTGGCAGTGAGCTTCCAGCAACCGGGATTTCGACCGACCTTGGTTCAGCAGATCAATAAGCGAAAACGTCACCGCAACCGCGGATATCGGTTTCGATGCGAGTGGGTAGATACTCGAACGTCCGGTCGGCGATGTCCGCCACACCATTCGCTCGCGCCTCATCCATTAACGTATCGAGGAGCGGAATTAGGTACTCGACGTCCCGTGCCGCATACGTCAGTTGTTCGGGAGTGAACGTGGCTGACAGCCAATTCGACGTCTGTTGGCTCTTGTCAAGCACCACTCCGAGGAACCGTGCCAGAGTCGGCTTCAGGCTGTGTTCTGGTCCGTCCGCTTCCGGCCGAACGATTTTCGACAAGATCTTTGTGCATGCGACGCTTCGAGGGCTGGCCTTCCACTGGTACCGCATGAATCGAAGATCAAAAGGCGCGTGATGGAAGACCTTTCGGACATGCTCCGACATCAGCAACTCCCGAAGTCTCTCGGGCTGGTGTCCATTCACGCGGATTATCTGCGTCCCTATGCTGGGCACGTGCAGTTGGCAAGTGCCGATGCGATCGAACCGCCAATCAAGACCACTAGTTTCGATGTCCCAGGCCACGATCTCGGCGTCTCTGACGGCGGACTCGAAGTCAGAGGAAACGTCGCCCTCGACGAGTTCGACTTTTAGGTTCTCAATCATTGCTCCCTGCCTCTCTCGTCACGTCGGCCAACGCGACCGGCTCACTTTGAGCTTCGATAGCCGCGAGATCATCTTTGAAAAACTCGCGGAATGATCCTTGCCCGAACAGCAAAGTTGGCACGTCGCCGCGCCGCCGCCTATTTGCGTAGAGCGTCACTAGAACCTTGTCGTCAAAGTGATAGCAGGTATAGGTCGGATCACCGGTTCGGTAGTAAATACGGATGTCTGCGGCGCATGAGGTCCCCAGGGTCGCGAACTCCTGCGCCGTCTCGATAACGTTGTCCCGGATCCTCTCCGGGTTGGAGTCGTATCGCTGTGCTAGCACCCGCATTGTTCCTTCGTTGAAGGGGTTCGGGAGGAACAGCCGCAGGGAGTTGCCTTTGTTCTTGGCGAACTCCTCGATCTTTGGCCAGTGCAGTTTGCGCCAGCTGCTGCCGTATGCGATGAAGACCGAGACATGCTTCGAACTTCTGAAGAGGTCATCCCACGGGACGTCCATCCACCTCATCGTCACGCGATCAATACCCGCCGCGCTGACGTCGGCGGCGATCTTCGTTTTCTCAAGAACTTCGTTCATGAAGTCTCTCTTGGCTCTGAGGTCCCACAGGACGGCCAATCCGCCTATCGTAATGAGCAGCCCGCCGACCTGGGTGGCAGTAGCCTGAAGGGCCTTGTGCGAGTCGAACCAGCTGATGTTGGACAGCCACATCAATCCGATTCCGGCTATGACGACGAGCGACGCAACCAAGGCCGTCCTGTACGTGGTTAACGCGGCTCGTACGCCGTTGTCGTCGCTCACAGCGCCAGACCCGTAAGCGTCACGCGATTCAGGGTAGGCGGATCGACCGACAAATCAGTGGCGGCGTGCCGACGACCAGGGCCGAGAACTCTGTAGGCGAAACCCAGCGTGTACTGGGCCCGGAAGAGAGCTCGGCCGGGCCGTACAGGACCGGGCATTACTGATGCGCGAGCCGGGTGAGTAATAGCAGGAGAGTTCTGCCATATGCTCGTTATTTCACGTAACTTGCACGGATTTGTATCTGCGCTGCTCAAGCAGGGTGCCCCCGGCAGGATTCGAACCTGCGGCCTTCTGCTCCGGAGGCAGACGCTCTATCCCCTGAGCTACGGGGGCGCTACGGCTTTGGCGTTGCGCCATTGGGCCCAGCCAGACTAGCGCATGTTGGTGACCGCTCGACCACCGCAATGGATTCGGGGCGCGGGCACCTCAGCCAATAGGATGGACGCTTGTGACCCCCGCTGACCTCGCTGAGCTGCTCAGGAGCACCGCTTCCGCGGTGCTGGCCGAGCGCGGGCTGGACGCTGCCGCCCTGCCGGCGACGGTCACGGTGGAGCGGCCCCGCAACCCCGAGCACGGCGACTACGCCAGCAACCTGGCGCTTCAGCTGGGCAAGAAGGTCGGCGCCAACCCCCGCGAGTTGGCCGGCTGGTTGGCCGAGGCGCTGTCACGGGCCGACGGAGTCGCCTCGGCGGAGGTGGCCGGGCCCGGCTTCATCAACCTGCGCCTCGAGGCGTCGGCGCAGGCGGTGGTCGTCAACAACGTCATCGACGCCGGCGACACCTTCGGCCATTCCGACCTGCTGGCCGGCCACAAGATCAACCTGGAGTTCGTCTCGGCCAACCCCACCGGGCCCATCCACATCGGCGGCACCCGCTGGGCCGCCGTCGGCGACGCGCTGGGCCGGTTGTTGAGCACCCAGGGCGCCGCCGTCGAGCGCGAGTACTACTTCAACGACCACGGCGCCCAGATCGACCGTTTCGCCAACTCGCTGATCGCCGCCGCCAAGGGCGAACCGACGCCCGAGGACGGCTACGCCGGCGCCTACATCAACGACATCGCCGCGCAGGTGCTGG
>NZ_LZJJ01000441.1:0-33908 GCF_001667625.1 Mycobacterium sp. E1715 | reverse complement strand
CGTCCGGCGTGTCGGCGGACAGGCCCTGGGCTGGGGCCCGTTGTGCTCCCATGGCCGCTTACGGTAGTCGCAGACCAGGCCCCCTGACCAGACGGAGCGCGACGAAGGCGGGGGCGCGGCGACATCTGGACGCACCGCCGCCGCCGGATTGTGCCAACCTTGGTCTGTGGCTAGCCCTGTTTCTCAAACGCCGGTCTGCGTGCTCGGGCTGGGGCTGATCGGAGGCTCGATCATGCGGGCCGCCACGGCGGCGGGCCGGGAAGTCTTCGGCTACAACCGGTCGGTGGAGGGCGCGAAGGTGGCCGCCGCCGACGGTTTCGACGCCACCACCGATCTCACGGCGACGCTGACCCGCGCCGCGGACACCGGCGCGCTGATCGTCCTGGCGGTGCCCATGCCGGCGCTGGCCGGCATGCTCTCCCACATCGGCGAACTGGCCCCGGCCTGCCCGTTGACCGACGTCACCAGCGTGAAGGGGGCGGTGCTCGACGAGGTCGTCGCCGCCGGTCTTCAGGAACGTTTCGTCGGGGGCCACCCGATGGCGGGTACCGCCCACTCGGGTTGGGCCGCCGGCCACCCCGGCCTGTTCACCCGGGCGCCGTGGGTAATCAGCGTGGACGACCACGTCGACCCCGTTGTGTGGTCGATGGTGATGACGCTGGCGCTGGATTGCGGCGCGGTGGTGGTGCCGGCCAGGTCCGACGACCACGACGCCGCAGCGGCCGCCATCTCGCACCTGCCGCACCTGCTCGCCGAGGCCCTCGCGGTCATCGCCGGGGAGGTGCCGCTGGCGTTCGCGCTGGCCGCCGGGTCGTTCCGCGACGGGACGCGGGTCGCGGCAACCGCCCCCGACCTGGTGCGGGCGATGTGCGAGGGGAACACCGACCAGCTCATACCGGCTGCCGACCGGGTCATCGAGCTCCTGAGCCGGGCCCGCGAGTCGCTGGCCGCGAACAATACGGTGGCCGAACTCGTCGAGGCCGGCCACGCCGCCCGGACGCGTTACGACAGCTTCCCGCGTTCGGACATCTTCCACGTCATCATCGGCGCCGAGAACTGGCGCGAGGAATTGGCCGCCGCCGGCCGGGCGGGCGGGGTGATCAGATCCGCTCTGCCAAGCCTGGATAGTCGACGATGAACCCCTCTTCGTCGACACTGACGACGGTGTCGGCGACCGGGGAGCGCAGCTTGATGCCTTCTGTGCCGCCGGAGCTCGTGTAGCTCACGATGTCCGGCGTGATGGACATGTCGGGCAGGTTGACGTAGACCACCGGCAGCGTCACCGAGTCCGCCTGTTCATGCAAGCCGCGCCGCCGGATGGGCAACGCGTTGAAGAACGGGCTGAACACCACGTCGCAGTCGAGGGCGCCGTTGTACGCCGCGCGGTGCTCGCCCTGATGGTCGGTGACCAGCCACATGTTCTCTTCGTCGCGGGCGATGGACAACACTCGTTCGCGTTCGGCCAGCGTGACCGTCATGCCGAGGCGCTTGGTGGCGCCGGTCTCGTCGGTCTGCAGGTCGTAGTACGCGCCGAACGCCGGGTTGGTTTCGGTGGCGGCCGCGACGATGCGGCCATTGGCCTTGATCCTCTTGCCGGACACCTGGATTCGTACCGATTCCATCCGCGATACGTCCTGTGCACGCCAAGTGAGCATCGCCTGCCACACGCGCCGAGTCGAATCAGAGGAATCTGCGTTCACTCACCTACCGTAAATCGTGCCCGCGATGCGCGAGGGAAGTGTCCGATAAGTGTGGCGCAGTCGACCGGTGCCCGGCATCGAGACCCACACCGCCAACGCCAGCAGCCCGTCGAGCGCGAGCGCCAAGGCGGCCACCATCAAGGCACCGACCAGGGCGAGGTGGAACTCGCGCTCCTTGATTCCGTCGATGAGGTAGCGGCCGAGCCCGCCGAGGCTGGCGTAGGCCGCAACCGTCGCGGTGGCGACCACCTGCAGCGTCGCGTTGCGCAACCCGCCCAGGATCAACGGCAGCGCGTTGCGCGCCTCCACCCACAGCACCCGGGCCTCCGTCATGCCCATCGCGCGCGCGGCGTCGACCACGGTCGGCTCGACGTTGGCGATGCCCGCATAGGTGCCGGCCAGCAGTGCCGGCACCCCCAGCAGCATCAGCGCGACCAGGGGCGGCCCGAGGCCCAGCCCGAACAGCAGCGTGCCGAGCAAGAGCACACCGAGGGTCGGCAGTGCGCGGAGCCCGTTGACCGCACCGACCACCAGCAGGGTGCCCCGACCGGTGTGCCCGATGACGAGCCCGACGGGGACGGCGATCAGGGCCGAGGCGCCGACCGCGACGGCGGTGTACTCCAGATGCTCCAGGATGCGCGCCGCGAGCCCGACCGGACCCGTCCAGTTGTCGGCGGTCAGCAGAAAGGAGACGGCCCGCGCCACGAAGTTCATCGCGCGCCCCCCACGATCGGGGCGACCACCGACCGCCGGCGCGGCGGCCGCCCGGCGCGTTCCCACGGCGTGATCAGCCGGCCCGCCACCATGATCAGGGCGTCGATGACGACCGCCAGCGCGAAGAGCGCGATGATGCCGGCCAGGATCTGGTCGCTCTTGTTGGTCTGATAGCCCTCGGTGAACCACGTGCCCAGGCCGCCGATGCCGATCACCGAGCCCACCGAGACCATCGCGATGTTGGTGACCACCACCACCCGCAACCCGGCCACCAGGACCGGAATGGACAGCGGCAGTTCAACTTTCAGCAAGCGGCTCAGCGGCGGGTAGCCGACCGCGGTGGCGGCGTCGCGCACCTGCGCCGGCACCGCGTCGAGCGCCTCGAGGACCGCCCGCACCAGCAGCGCCGCGGTGTATGCGGTCAGTGCGACCAGCACGTTGGCCTCGTCGAGGATGCGGGTCCCGATGATCATCGGCAAGACCACGAACAGAGCCAGTGACGGGATGGTGAACACGACGCTCGCGGTCGCCGTCGTCAGCCGGCGCGCAACCGGCGCGCGCTGCACCGCCGCGCCCAGGGGGACGGCGATCACCAATCCGATCAGCACCGGCACCAACGACAGCCGCAGGTGAATGATCGTCAAGGCCCAGGCATCGTCGAGGTGGGTGAGCAGGTAGTGCATGCGTCACCCCCGCCGCCGGGCTTCCGCCGCGGCCAGCACGTCACCGGCCAGCACGCCGCCGATCACCCTGCCGCCGTCGTCCACGGCGACGCCCACGCCCGACGGTGAGGACAGCGCCGCATCGAGCGCGTGGCTGAGATTCCCCCCGGGACGAAACAGCGAGCCGACGCCGCTCATGCTGTCCGAAAGCGACGCGCCGGCCCGATGCCGGCGCAGGCCGTCGCCGTCGATCCACCCCATCGGTGCGTGCGCGCCGTCCACCACCACCGCCCACTCGTCGGCGACGGTCTCGGGAAGATCGGCCGCGGGGATGCACCGCACGCCGTGCAGCGGCAGGCCGGCCGCGTCGATGAGTTGCAACCAGCGATAGCCGCGGCCAAGGCCGATGAACCTCGCGACGAAGTCGTTGGCAGGCCGCGACAGCAAGCGCGCGGGTTCGTCGTACTGCTGCAGCGTGCCGGCCCGGAAGACGGCCACCCGGTCGGCCAGCTTGAGCGCTTCGTCGATGTCGTGCGTGACGAACACAATCGTCTTGCGCAATTCGCTTTGCAGACGCAGGATTTCGTTTTGCAGGTCAAGGCGTACCACCGGGTCGACCGCCGAGAACGGCTCGTCCATCAACAAAATCGGCGGGTCGGCGGCCAGTGCACGCGCCACGCCGACGCGTTGTTGCTCACCGCCGGACAGCTGCGCGGGGTAGCGGGTGGCCAGCTTGATGTCCAGTCCGACGCGTTCGAGCACCCCGTAGGCGGCGGCACGGGCCGCCCGCCGCGACTGTCCCTTCAGCACCGGAACCGTTGCGACGTTGTCGATCACCCGCAGGTGCGGCATCAGTCCGGCGTGCTGCATCACGTAGCCGATCCCGAGGCGCAGCCTCACCGGGTCGAGCGTGGACACGTCCACCCCGTCCACGGTGATGGTGCCGGACGTCGGCTCGATCATGCGGTTGACCATGCGCAGCGCGGTGGTCTTGCCGCTGCCCGACGAACCGACGAAGACGGTCAACTTCCCGGTGGGGATCACCAGACTGAGCTGGTCCACCGCGGTGGTCCCGTCGGCGAATGCCTTGCTGACGTTGTCGAAAACGATCATTGGCCCACCGGATGGTCAAAGCCGTTGTTCCGCAACCAGTTCCGCGCGGCCTGGTCGGGGTCGATACCAGAGTTTCCCGCCACCGCGGCATTGAGCCCCGCCACCCCGGCGGTGGTCAGCTTCGCCGACACGGCGTCCAGCACCTGCTTGAGCCGGTCCGACTTCTTCTGCGAATTGACCAGCGGCACAATGTTGCCGGCGATGAAGTTGTGCTCCGGATCCTCCAGCACCACCAGACGGTTCTGCGGGATGGCCGGTGACGTGGTGAAGATGTTGGCGGCGTTCACCCTTCCTTCCAGCAGGGCGCGCACCGTCACCGCGCCGCCGCCGTCGTTGATGGCGACGAAGTTACCGGGCCCGATGTCGAGCCCGTATTTCTGCCGCAGCCCCGGCAGGCCGGCCGGGCGGTTGGCGAACGCGGAGGGCGCCCCGAATCTCACGTCCGGCGAATGTGCCGCCAGGTCGGCGATTGTCTTCAGCTTCCACGAATTAGCGGTGGAGTCGGTCACGGTCACGGTGTCGGTGTCGGCGGCAGGCGACGGGGTGAGGACGGCGAGGTCGCCGGGAAGTTTGCGGTCGAGCTCCAGCTCGACGGCGTCGAGCATGGTCGCCGTCGACTCGGGCTCGAAGTAGAGCAGCAGGTTGCCGATGTACTCGGGCACCAGGTCGATGGAATGGTCTTTGAGCGCGGGTATGTAGGTCTCCCGGCTGCCGATCCCCATCCGCCGGCCGACCTCGAAGCCGTTGGCCTGCAACGCTTGTGCGTATATCTCGGCGATGATCTGCGATTCCGGGAAATCGGCGGATCCCACCACGATCGATTTCGGGCTGCGGACCTCCGCGCCGAGCGGGTCGGGGCTGCTGCACGCCGCGAGAACGCCGATCGCCGTGACCAACACCGCCGCTTGCACGATCGCGCGGAGCGCGCGCGACGGCATCCTCATACCGCCGACAGTAACGTCAGAACCCGCCCCGTGCCGGGACGAAGCGGGCCGGCTGCGCTGCGTGGTTTCATTCTGCGCCGGATCGGACAAAGATGACCCTATGAGCAGCCCCAACCCTGCCTCGCCCACCCAGCCGCCCGCCAAGCCCGCCGCGGCGCCCAAGTCCGGCGCGGCGCCCAAGGAGCCTGCCATCGGGTTCACCCGCGCCGGTGCGCTGTGGTCGTCCCTGATCGCCGGGTTCCTGATCCTGATCTTGTTGCTGATTTTCATCACCCAGAACACGACCTCCACGCCGTTCCAGTTCTTGGGCTGGCATTGGAGCCTGCCGCTGGGGGTGGCCATTTTGCTCGCCGCCGTGGTCGGCGGCCTGATCACGGTGGCCGTCGGCACCGCGCGCATCCTGCAGCTGCGCCGCGCCGCCAAGAAGCACCACGCCGCCGCGTCGCGGTAGGCGGCAGCGCGCCATCGCTTATGCGTCCTGGGCTTCGGCCGCGCGCCCCGGGCGGGAAAACGGGCGATTTCGCGCCGTCACCTCACACTCGAAGCCGTGGTCGCACACTCAGCCCGGCAGCTTGGCCAGCTCGGCCAGCCCGCGCGAAATCAGGGGCGCGACGACCTCCGGCATGTGGTCGGAGTCCATCCCGCGAGCCTGATCCGACATCCGCCTGCGGAAGTCGATCCCGGCGGCGATGATGGCGAGCTTGAAGTAAGCCAGCGCCATGTAAAACTCCCAATGCGCCAGCGGCAGACCGGCGACCAGCGAATAGCGATCGGCCAGCTCGTCGGCCGTCGGCAACAGCGGTGACGTCCAGGCGGCCTGCGCGTTGACGATCAGGTCCAGCGCGGGGTCTCGGTACACGCACATCAGCGCCGCGTCGGAGAGCGGGTCCCCGAGGGTGGACAGCTCCCAGTCGACGACGGCGCGAACCTTCGTCGGGTCGTCGGCGTCCAGGATCGTGTTGTCGATCCGGTAGTCGCCGTGCACGATCGAGGTCCGGCTCTGCTGCGGGATGGCGTCCTGCAGACCGGAGTGGAGGCGCTCGACGTCGGCGTCGCGGCGGTCGTCGGGCAGCCGCACCAGCGCCCATTGCGAACCCCACCGCCGCACCTGCCGCTCGAGATAACCGTTGGGCTTGCCGAAGTCGGCCAGCCCCACGGCCGCGGGGTCGACGGAGTGGAGGTCGACGAGGACCCGGATCAGCGAGTCGACACAGCCCTCGATGACGGTGTGGCTGAACGCTTCGAGCTGGGCGCGGCGGCGCACCACCTGGCCGGCAACGAATTCGACGATCTGGAACGGCGCCCCCAGCACCGACTCGTCCTGGCACAGCGCGATCGCGCGCGCCACCGGAACCGGGGTGTCACGCAGCGCGGCGACCACCCGGTACTCGCGGGCCATGTCATGCGCCGACGGGGTCAGGCCGTGCAGCGGCGGGCGCCGCACCAGCCAGCTGGTCGCGTCGTCGTAGACGCGGAACGTCAGATTGGAGCGGCCGCCGGAGATGAAGTCCGCGCGCAACTCGCCGTCACGCCCGATGCCCAGCGAACGCAGGTAGGAGTCCAGCGAGGCCAGGTCGAGGCCTTCGAGTTGGTCAGCTGAGGTCACCGGACTTGTTTACCACCTCTGATTTCGTGGCAGCAGGTCCCACACGTGCTCGACACCGTTGACCCCAGCGACCGTCGCCTCACCTGATCGCGAGAACAGTAGCCGGGTGACCGAGGCGTAGTCGACGGGGAACGACAACAGCCGGGACGTGCCCAGGATCTGGTGCAACAGCACGTTGATCACTCCGCCGTGGCTGAACACCGCAACGGTGTCCTCGGGGGCGACGGAGGCGACGAGGTCGTCGACGGCCGCGCGCACCCGGGCGAGAAACGCGTCCTCGTCGACCGCGCTGGGCAGGTGCCCCTGCGCCAGCCGCGCCCACTCTTCAGGCATCTCCTCGCGGATCTGCTCGACGGGGATGTAGAGCGGAAGGTCGCGGTCGTATTCGGCGAATCGGTCGTCGATTTCGACGGTCAGCTCGCGCGCCGCCGCGACCGGCTCGGCGGTCTGGATGGCGCGCCGCTGCGGGCTGCTCACCACCCGGGAAATGGGAAACCTGTCCAGCGCCTTGGGTAGTCGCTCGATCTGAGCCAATCCCTCGTCCGACAGGTCCGGGTCTGAGCCCTCGCCGTGTTCGCTGCGCAGCGGCAGCGCGTGCCGGACCAGAAGCAATTGCATGGGTGTCTTCCTGTCTGTGGTTGCGCGCGACGTGTTCATTCAAAGCATGCGGACTCGCCCCCGCAAAATAGGGCTCAGGGAAGGCCGATCTCGAGGAGGAAAAATGACCGAGCCGAGCATGGATTGGGACACCGCGTACCGGCAGGACACGCCACCGCCGTGGAGCATCGGCCGGCCGCAGCCCGAGCTGGCGAGGCTGATCGACGAAGGCAGAATCCGCAGCGACGTGCTGGACGCCGGGTGCGGCCACGCCGCCCTGTCGCTGGCGCTGGCCGAGCGCGGCTTCACCGTCGTCGGCCTGGACAGCAGCGCGACCGCGATCGAGGCCGCTTCGGTGGCGGCGGCGGAACGCGGCCTGGCCACGGCGACCTTCGCGCAGGCCGATGTCACGAATTTCCGCGGCTACGACGGCCGCTTCAACACCATCCTGGACAGCGGGCTGTTTCACGCGCTGCCGCCGGAGAAGCGCCAGGACTACCTGCAGTCGATCCTCCGGTCGGCCGCCCCGGGAGCGGCGCTCTACATCCTGGCCTTCGCCGCCGGGGCCCTGGGCGACGCCAACCAGGGCGGCGGGCCGCGGGGCTTCGACGAGGAGGAGTTGCGCGAGGCCGTCTCGACGCTCTGGCGGATCGACGATCTGCGGCCGGCGCACGTGTACGGCAACGCGCCCGAGTCCTCCGACGGCCCGCTGGCACACCTCGATCGCGACGGCGAGGGCCACTTCCTGGCCCCCGGATTCCTGGTCAGCGCACGCAAGCAGGACTGAGCCGAAAGCGAGGCGCGGGCGCCAGAGAATGCTATTCTCCGCACGGAGTGTGGAGTGTGCGGATGACGACGGTAGATCAGTCCGGGCTGGATGCGGCCGTGCTTGCCCGCTGGCTCGATGCGAACGGCGCGCCGGGGAACGGTGAAGAACCGCGCGTAGAGCAACTGAAGGGCGGTTCCCAGAACACTCTGTGCCTACTCGTCCGCGGTGGCCAGCGGATGGTGTTGCGGATGCCAGGCACCCGCGCCGACGCCGCCCGCATCGACGGCTTGCTCCGCGAGATCCGCTTGGTGCGAGCGCTGTCCGGCACCGACGTCCCGCACGCGGCGCTGATCGCCGCCGACGAGACCGGCACCGTGCTGGGCATGCCGTTCTACGTCATGCAGGCCATCGATGGGTGGAGTCCGATGGACGGCGGCTGGCAGCCGCCGTTCGACACCGACTTGACGGCCCGGCGCGGCCTGGCCTTCCAGTTGGTCGAGGGCGCCGCCAAGCTGGGCCGGGTGGACTGGCGGGCCCAGGGCCTCGACGGCTTCGGTCGGCCGGACGGGTTCCACGAGCGGCAGGTCGATCGCTGGCTGACCTTCCTCGACGCGTACAAGGTGCGCGACCTTCCCGGGCTCGACGAGGCCGCCGACTGGCTGCGCAACAACCGGCCCTCGCACTACCGGCCGGGAATCATGCACGGCGACTACCAGTTCGCCAACGTGATGTTCGCGCACGGGGAGCCGGCGCGACTGGCCGCGATCGTGGACTGGGAGATGACCACCGTCGGCGACCCGCTGCTCGATCTGGCGTGGTGCCTGCTGGGCTACGACGGCGAAGAGCCCCGGGCCGACGGGTTCTATTTGGACATGGCCGGCATGCCCACGCGCAGCGAGTTGTTGGGGCACTACGAGGCGATCAGCGGCCTGTCCACCGACAACATCGACTATTACCTGGTACTGGCCAACTGGAAACTCGGCATCGTGCTGGAAAAGACTTACGCTGCGGGGGTGCGCACCGGGAAGGTCGATCCCAAGATCCAGGACGCCTTCGGGGCGATGATCCCGCAACTGATCGCCACAGCCGCCGACCTCGCGCGGTCACTGCCGTCCGGGGGCAGCTGAAATGGGTTACGCCGAACGGCTTTTCGATCTCACCGATCGGGTCGTGCTGGTCACCGGCGGTAGTCGCGGGCTGGGGCGCGAGATGGCCTTCGCGGCGGCCCGCTGCGGCGCCGACGTCGTGGTCGCGAGCCGCAACATGGACAACTGCATGGCCACGGCCAAGGAAATCGAGGCCGAAACCGGGCGCTCGGCCCTGCCGTATCAGGTCCACGTCGGTCGCTGGGATCAGCTCGACGGATTGGTCGAGGCAACCTACGACCGGTTCGGCAAGGTCGACACGCTGATCAACAACGCCGGCATGTCACCGCTGTACGACAAGCTGACCGACGTCACCGAGAAACTGTTCGACGCGGTGGTCAACCTGAACCTCAAGGGCCCGTTCCGGTTGTCGGCCTTGGTGGGCGAGCGGATGGTGGCGGCCGGCCGCGGGTCGATCATCAACGTGAGCACGGCCGGCTCGTTGCGACCGACGCCCGACATCGTCCCCTACGCCGCAGCCAAGGCCGGGCTCAACGCCATGACCGAGGCGCTGGCGAAGGCGTTCGGGCCGTCGGTGCGGGTCAACACCCTGATGGCCGGCCCGTTCCTGACCGACGTGAGCAAGGCATGGAACCTCGACGCGGCGCCCGGCAAGCCGTTCGGGCACCTCGCGCTGCAGCGCGCCGGAGATCCGGCCGAAATCGTCGGTGCCGCTTTGTTTCTGGCGTCCGACGCGTCCAGCTTCACCACCGGCTCGATCCTGCGCGCCGACGGTGGAATTCCCTGACGCGCGGCGATCGCGAGCGCGGCGCCGCCGGGCGCGGCGGGTCGCCGCCGATGAGCGCGGCGATCGCAAGCGCGGCGCCGCCGGGCCCGGCGGGTCGCCGCCGATGAGAGAGTAGGAGATTCGAATGTCTTGGGACTTCTCCACCGAACCGGAGTTTCAGGAGAAAATCGACTGGGTCCGAGAGTTCGTCCGCCACGAGGTGGAACCCCTCGAGGTGCTCTTCCCCGGCTGCGAGTTCCTGCCGCTCAACGACGAGCGCCGCCGCATAGTCGATCCGCTCAAGCAGCAGGTTCGCGACCACGGCCTGTGGGCGCCGCATCTGGGCCCCGAACTGGGCGGGCAGGGATTCGGCGCGGTCAAGCTGACCTTGATCAACGAGATTCTGGGCCGCAGCCCGTGGGCGCCGATCGTGTTCGGCACGCAGGCGCCCGATACCGGCAACGCCGAGATCATCGCCCGCTTCGGAACCCAGGGCCAAAAGGACCGCTACCTCGCCGGGCTGCTGTCCGGGGAGATCTTCTCGTGTTTCTCGATGACCGAGCCGCAGGGCGGCGCGGATCCGCGCGTCTTCCGGACCCGCGCCTTCCGCGACGGCGACGACTGGGTGATCACCGGTCGAAAGTACTTCTCTTCCAACGCCTCCGTCGCCTCCTTCTTCATCGTCGTCGCGATCACCGACCCGGACGTGCCCGTGCACCGCGGCGCCTCGACGTTCCTGGTACCCGCCGACACCGAAGGCCTCACCATCGAGGCCACCCATCACCTGGTCGGCGCGCTACCGCACGAGCCCGGGCACTCGCTGGTCCACTACGACGGCGTGCGGGTGCCGGCGGACGCGATGCTGGGCGAACCCGGCCAGGGCTTCATGATCCTGCAGACCCGGCTGGCCGGCGGGCGGCTGCATCACGCGATGCGCTCGATCGGGGTCGCCCAACGGGCGGTGGAGATGATGGCCCGGCGCGCGAAAAGCCGCTTCACCCAGGGCAGTTCGCTGGCGGACAAGCAATTGGTGCAGGCGTTCATCGCCGACTCCTACACCGAGCTGATGCCCTTCCGGCTGGCGGTGCTGCACGCGGCATGGCTTATCGACACCGCCGGGGAGCACGCGGCCCGCGCCGAAATCGGCGCCTGCAAGATCCTGGCGTCGCAAGTGCTGAAATCGATTGGGCTGCGCGCGATCCAGGTGCACGGTGCACTCGGCACCACCGATCAGCTGCCACTGGTCAACGTGCTGCTCGGCGGGGTGGCACTGGGCCTGGCAGACGGACCGACCGAAGCCCATAAGGTCAACCTGGCCCGGCTGCTACTCAAGGGATACGAGGCCGAGGACGCTGAGTGGCCGAGCGAACTGCTCGACATCCGCCGGGAGGCCGCGCGCACCAAGTACGGCGACCGGATCGATCGGGTTCCGGCGCTGCCCGATAAGCCGTGAGCAGCAGGGTGACGGCGGCCGTCGAGCGGGCGCTCGACGAGCGGCAGCGGGAGGCGACCGAAGAGGTGGAGCGGATCCTGGCCGCGGCCGTCCGCGTCATGGAACGGGTTGCGCCCGAACCGCCGCGGGTGAGTGACATCGTCGCCGAGGCCGGCTCGTCGAACAAGGCGTTCTACCGCTATTTCGCCGGCAAGGACGACCTGATCCTGGCCGTCATGGAGCGCGGGGTCGCCATCGTCGTGTCCTACCTCGAGCACCAGATGGCCAAGGAGCGCGAGCCCCGCGACCAGGTCGCCCGCTGGATCGAGGGCACGCTCGCGCAGGTGGCCGACCCGCAGCTGATCAGCATGAGCCGGGCGGCCGCCGGCCAGATGTCGGCCGGTGCGAACTGGCGCGCGGCGGATCAGGAGATGATGCGGCCGCTGCGGGATCTCCTCGTCGAACCCGTTGCGGCGCTGGGCAGCAAGGATGTCGAGCGCGATGTCGAGGCCGTGTTCAGCTGCACCGTCGCGACGATGCGCCGCTACCTGGGGTCAGGCGACCGGCCGGGTCCGCCCGACATTGCACACCTGGTGGAGTTCTGCCTACGCGGTCTGGGGGTTTGATGCGCGCCGTTGTCTGTCGTTCCTACGGCACTCCGGAAGATCTGGTACTCGAGGACGTGGACGAGCCGGTGCCAGGCCCCGGGCAGCTGCTGGTGCGGGTGCACGCCGCGGCGGTCAACTTCCCCGACGTGCTGTTCATCGCCGGCAAGTATCAGGTCAAGATTCCGCCGCCGTTCATCCCGGGCAATGAGGTCGCCGGCGAGGTGATCGCCGCCGGTGCGGGCGCCCGTTTCGAGCCTGGACAGCGGGTTTCCGGCACCACTTTTGGGGCGTTCGCCGAACAGGCGCTGCTGGACGCGAACCAGGCCGCGCTGATCCCCGAGGACGTCGACTTCGGGTCGGCCGCCGCCTTCGGGGTGACCTACCGCACCGCCTATCACGCGCTGCGCTCGACCGCCGCGGTGACAGAAGGGGATTGGGTCGTCGTGCTGGGCGCCGCGGGCGGCGTCGGGCTGGCCGCGGTGGACCTGGCCGTCGCCATGAAGGCACGGGTGCTGGCCGCCGCATCGAGCCCCGAGAAACTCGAGCTGTGCCGGCGTCGCGGCGCCGAGGCGACCGTCGACTACGACCGGGAGGACCTCAAGTCGCGCATCCGCGAGTTGACCGGCGACAGCGCCCGGGCGGTGCTCGACCCCGTCGGCGGGCCGTACGCGGAGCCGGCGCTGCGCGGGCTGGCGCGTGGCGGCACCTTCGTCACCCTGGGCTACGCCGCGGGGACGATCCCGGCGATCCCGCTGAACCTCGTTCTGCTCAAGGACATCTGCGTCCGCGGCATGGAGATCCGCACCTTCGCGACCGACCACCCCGAGGAGTCCGCCCGGGACTTGCGCGAACTATCGGAGATGTTCGCCGCCGGCACGATCCGGCCGTACATCGGAGCACGGTTCCCGCTGGCCGAAACGGCGGCGGCGTTGCGGCATGTGGCCGACCGGAAGGTGTTGGGCAAGGTCGTCATCGACATCTGACTTGTCACGGCGTGACGATGTCGAAGCTCGGGTCGGGCTGATCGAGCACACCGAGCAGGGCCTGGAGCGCTGCCTGGTTGCCGGATATCTGCAACCCGGGCGAGGAGAAATCACCCATCGCCGCGGACAGCAGCCGAAACTTGCTGTCCAGTTGAACCGTGACCGATGCCGTCGCCGGATCGGCCGCCACTTTGCGGTAGACCAGCACGCCGTTGCGCAGGGTGAGCCGGTAGTTGGTGGCAAGATCGGCGAAGGCGAGATCGATGGCGAGGTCGAGATCCCAGCTGCGCGGGCCGTCGACCCGGATCGCGAGGCTGTCGAAGATCTGCTCGGGCGTCAACTGGGAGAGCATGGTGGGCGAGGCGACCTGCGCCGCGGTGCCGAAGTTACCGCCCCGCAATTCCGTTGCGCCACTGAGGAAGAAGTTGCGCCACGTCGCGTTCTCGGCCCCATAGGCCAGCTGCTCGAGGGTGTCGGCGTAAAGCGTGCGGGCGCCCTCGTGTGCGCTGTCGGTGAAGATCGCATGATCCAGTAGCGTTGCCGCCCAACGGAAGTCGCCGGAGTCAAAGGCTGACTGGGCCAGGCCGACAACCCGGTCGATCCCACCGATCGCCTCGACGTAGCGCGGCGCGAGCGCCTCCGGGGGATGCGGCCACAACCGCGCCGGGTTGCCGTCGAACCAGCCCATGTAGCGCTGATAGACGGCCTTCACGTTGTGGCTGACCGACCCGTAATAGCCGTGGGTGTGCCACGCACGCTCGAGCGCCGGCGGCATCCGGAACATCTCGGCGATCTCGATCCCGGTGTAGCCCTGGTTGAGCAGCCGCAGCGTCTGGTCGTGCAGATAGGCGTACATGTCGCGCTGCAGCGACAGGAACTCGACGATGCTGTCCCTGCCCCAGGTCGGCCAGTGATGGGAGGCGAACACCACGTCGGCGCGGTCGGCGAAGGTGTCGATCGCCTCGGTGAGATAGCCGGACCAGGCGTGCGGATCGCGCACCAGTGCTCCCCGCAGGGTCAACAGGTTGTGCAGGTTGTGGGTGGCGTTCTCCGCCATGCACAGCGCGCGGAACCGCGGGAAGTAGAAATGCATTTCGGCCGGCGCCTCGGTGCCGGGCGCCATCTGAAACTCGATCTCCACCCCGTCGATGGTGTGCGTCTCACCGGTCTCGCGAATGTCGATGGTCGGCACGATGATCGCCACCTCGCCGGTCGACGGGGCCTGACCCAGCCCGCAGCCCACCTGGTCGCGCGGACCGCGGGGCAGCATGCTGCCGTACATGTACGTCGCCCGCCGCGTCATGGCCGGGCCGGCGTACACGTTCTCCTGCACCGCATGCTCGACAAAACCGTCCGGCGCCAACACGGCCACGGCGCCGTCGTCCACGTCCGCCTGCGAGGTGACGCCCAGCACGCCGCCGAAGTGGTCGACATGGCTGTGGGTGTAGATCACCGCGACGACGGGCCGGTCGCCCCCGCGGTGGGTGCGATACAGCGCCAGCGCGGCCGCGGCGACCTCGGTGGACACCAGCGGGTCGATGACGATGATCCCGGTGTCGGTCTCGACCAACGTGACATTCGAGATGTCGAGGCCACGGACCTGATAGATCCCCGGAACCACTTCGTAGAGTCCCTGTTTGGCGGCCAGCGTCGACTGCCGCCAGAGACTGGGATGCACCGATGTCGGCGCCGCGCCGCCGAGGAACGAGTAGGCGTCGTTGTCCCACACCACGCGGCCGTCGGCCGCCTTGATGACGCACGGGGACAGGGCGGCGATGAATCCGCGGTCGGCGTTGTGAAAGTCGGTGTCGTCATCGAATGGCAGGGCGTGTGCGCGATGCGCCGCCTCGATGACTGCGGTGGGGGGTTTGCGCTGCACGCCAATACATTGCCATTGGCGCGCCATTCCGTACTAGAGGTTCTTGTCAAGTGACTAACGAACACAGAAACAATTACCCGGAACTCTAGATCTTCGGTCCAGTTAACCCTCATACTGCCCACACGGCCCTCAATGCCGAGGGTCGCAACTTTCGGGCAAAGGAGAACACGTGAAGCGTGGACTGATGGTCGCGGTGGCCGGAGCAGCAATTCTGGCCGCCGGCATTTCCGGCTGTTCCAGCAATAAGTCGAGTTCAGGCGGTTCTGGCACCAGCTCCGCGGTGAACACCTCGGCGGGCGCTGCCAGCGGAACCAAGGTCCTCATCGACGGCAAGGACCAGAA
The DNA here is from genome assembly GCF_001667625.1 of Mycobacterium sp. E1715. Classification (NCBI taxonomy): domain Bacteria; kingdom Bacillati; phylum Actinomycetota; class Actinomycetes; order Mycobacteriales; family Mycobacteriaceae; genus Mycobacterium; species Mycobacterium sp. E1715. The sequence goes on along the minus strand of NZ_LZJJ01000441.1, from coordinate 18,687 downwards.
CGTGAGCGGCTCGGTGGTGTGCACGACCGCCGGCGGCAACGTCAACATCGCCATCGGTGGTGCCGCGACCGGAATCGCCGCCGTGCTCACTGACGCCAACCCGCCCCAGGTGAAGTCGGTTGGACTGGGCAACGTCAACGGTGTGACGCTCGGCTACACCTCCGGGACCGGCCAGGGTAACGCCTCGGCCGAGAAGAACGGCAACAGCTACAAGATCACCGGCACGGCCACCGGCGTCGACATGGCCAACCCGATGCAGCCGGTGAACAAGCCGTTCGAAATCGACGTCAACTGCTCTAGCTAATCGAGGATGCGGGCGGTTGCCACCCGTTGAGTGGCAACCGCACCGTGAACTCGGTATGGCCGGGTGAGCTGTCCACGGTGATAGTCCCGTTGTGCGCCTTGACCACCGCGGACACGATCGCCAGGCCCAGCCCGGTGCTTCCGCCCTTGCGGGACCGCGAGGTGTCGCCGCGGGCGAAGCGCTCGAACACTTCGGATTGAAGCGCCGCCGGGATCCCGGGGCCGTTGTCGATGACCCGCAGCACGGTGTGCGCCGGCTCGGTGCTCAACCGCGTTGTCACGACGGTGCCCGCGCCGGTGTGCAGGCGGGCGTTGGCGAGCAGGTTCGCCAGCACCTGGTGCAGGCGGGCCGCATCGCCGGTGATGATCACGGGTTCCTCGGGCAGGTCGAGTTCCCACTGATGGTCCGGTCCGGCGACATGCGCGTCGTTGACGGCGTCGACCGCCACCCGCGACAGATCGACCGGTTCGCGTTCCAGCGGCCTGCCGGAGTCCAGCCGGGCCAGCAGCAGCAGGTCCTCGACCAGTCGCGTCATCCGTTCCGTCTCGGAGGCCACCCGGCTCATCGCGTGCGCCACCGCCTCCCGGTCGTCGCCCATCCGCTGGGTGAGTTCGGTGTAGCCGCGGATCGCGGCGAGCGGCGTGCGCAGTTCGTGGCTGGCATCGGCGACGAACTGGCGGACACGGGTCTCGCTGGCCTGCCGGGCCGACAAGGCGGCCGCAATGTGATCGAGCATCCGGTTGAGGGCTGACCCCAGCTGGCCCACCTCGGTGTACGGGTTCGCGTCGGATTCACGCACGCGGAGCGGCAGCTCGACCTCACCGCGATCCAGCGGCAGGTCGGCCACCCGGCTAGCGGTCTGCGCGACCCGGCGCAACGGCGCCAGCGCCCGCCGGATGATGATGACCCCGGCGATCGTCGCGGCGGCCAGCGCGACCGCGGTGACGATCGCGAAAATGATCAGCATCCGGATCAAAGTGGCGTCGACGTTGGCCATCGAGAGGCCGGTCACGATGGTGTCACCCCCGTTGCGGCTCGGGGCGGCGACCACCCGATACCGGCCGAGCCCGTCCAGGTTCAGGGTGACCGGAGCGCGGCTGCCCGCGATCTGCTCCAACTGAGACTGGGCGGCCGGGCTCAGCGCGGCCCGGGTGCCGCTGCTGGTGAGGTAGCCGGCGTCGACGGTTTTGCCGTGGTTGACCACCGCGGCCACCATGCCCGCCGGCTGACCGGGGGCGTCCAGAAACCGCGGGCCAGGACCCGGCCGCGGGTAGTAAGAGTGTTCGTGCCGCGGGCGGTTCGGCTCGGGGTACATCAGCGCCGAGCGGAAAGACGTGCCGGCGAGTTGTCCGTCGAGCTGCTTCACCAGGTGGTGATTGAGCGCCAGCTCGGTCACCGCAGTGATGCCGACGCACACGATGGCCAACACGACGATCTGCCCGACCAGCAGCCGCAGCCGCAGGGACCAGGCCCGCCGTGAACTGGCCAACGGTCGCGACCCGCTGCTGAACAACCGTCGCGACCCGCTTCGCCCGGCTTCGCCGCGCTCGCGATCGCTCCCAGCCAACGGTCGCGACCCGCTTCGCCCGGCTTCGCCGCGCTCGCGATCGCTCCTAGCGCGCGGGCTTGAGGACATAACCCGCGCCACGCAGCGTGTGGATCATGGGCTCGCGACCGCTGTCGATCTTCTTGCGCAGATACGAGATGTACAGCTCGACGATGTTGGACCGGCCGCCGAAGTCATAACTCCACACCCGGTCGAGGATCTGGGCCTTGCTGAGCACCCGCTTGGAGTTGCGCATCATGAACCGCAGCAACTCGAACTCGGTGGAGGTCAACGAGATCGGCTCGCCGCCGCGGGTGACCTCGTGGCTGTCCTCGTCGAGGACCAGATCGCCGACCACCAGTTGCGCGCCGCTGTCCAGCGTCGTCACCCCGGTGCGCCGCAGCAGCGCCCGCAGGCGCAGCACCACTTCTTCGATGCTGAACGGTTTGGTGACATAGTCGTCGCCGCCGGCGGTCAACCCCGCGATCCGGTCCTCCACGGCGTCCTTGGCCGTCAACAGCAACACCGGCAGCTGGGGGTTTTCCTCGCGCAGCTTGTGTAGGACGTCGAGCCCGCTCATGTCGGGAAGCATCACATCGAGCACGACCACGTCCGGGCGCTGGGCACGGGCGGCGGCGATAGCCGATGCCCCGTCGCCGGCCGTCGCGATGTTCCAGCCCTCGTAGCGCAACGCCATCGAGACCATCTCGGCCAGCACCGACTCGTCGTCCACGACCAACACATTGATCGGATTGCCATCGGCACGACACATAACGACCCGCTCGACGGAGGCTCGCGGCTGAGTCACAGGTTCCAGTATGCGCACCGCGCTGAGCCGCCGCTATGGCCTAGCTTTGTGTGCCCTGTGAACGGGATCGCGCGACTGCTCGGCAGTCGCGCGATCCCGTTTCCCGGCGAAGTGGCTAATACCAGTAGCGCCGGCCGGCGACCGGGCGACCAATCGAGCCCATGATCCACAACACTGCGCCGATGACGAGCACGACGACGCCGATCTCCCACAGCAATGGGATGCTGAATACAAAGCCGAGAATAAGCAGGATTACGCCGAGGACAATCATGACGACTCCTTTAGGTAAGGGGCACTAGGACAGCAGGCATTGAACTGGGCTGCGGAACATGGCAGTCCTTGACTTTCGGGTTGACGCCCCCGTAATTCAAAGGCCCCGCGATGACGGTCAACGCGATGTTTCCCGCCGTGACACAACTGGTTGAGTCACCCTTGAAGTAATCGCGTTGCCATGCCGCAAAAACCCCGATGAGCAGCCATACCAGGGCAATCGTGCCGATGATTCCGCTGCCACGCATGGTGACCTCCAATGTGGTCGAGAAAAATTTCTCGTGGACGATAGTTACCCATTCGACTTGTGTCTAAACATTCCGCGTGGGCGAATTCGGCGGTGCGCCAGCGGAGCCCGCCGCACTAACGCCCGGCGAGCCATGCCGAGGCCCGCCTCTTCGACGCGCGGGAAAGCCACGCATCCTGGATCAGCTCGGCCAGTTCCGTCTTGCCAATTTCCGGCAATCGGGCAGCCCGCACCAGCACCGACGGATGCCCGTCGAAATGGTCGGTGGTGAAGAACGGGGAATCGGGATCCTGGGTCAGCGCCAGCTTGTCGCTCTCCGACTCCACCCAGAGCATGATCACGTCGGCATAGCGCTCACCGGTGTCCGGATCGGTGGCGTCGGGCTGCGGCGTCCGGAAGAACACGAATGACTTGCCGCCGACCTGATAGATGGCGTTGCCCTTCGGCCCCTCCAGGCGCTGGACGTGCGGCATCGATCCGGCGATCTCGTGCACGTCGCCCACTCGTGCGGGTCGGTCAACCACACCGGCGAGGGTAGCGGCCTTGCGGGCGTGAGCGATTCAGCGGTCGAGCGCCCTGACGATCAGCGCCGCTGCGCGGAAACGTAGAGCGTGGGCGGCATCGTGGCCTCTGCGTCGTGCGGAATGCTCCGGTTATAGCGGGCCATCAACTCGGCGAACGTCGCGGTGCTGACCTCCCAGCCGTGCTCGCGCAGCCACCCATCGACCGGGGTGCGCTCTTCGGCGTACCAGAGGTCGTCGAAGTCGGTGATCTCGGAGTCCACCAGTTTGGCGGCCGCGGCCCGCATTCGCTGCATGTCCTCGCGCTGACGCCGGACGACCTCGGGTTCGGTGAAACCGGCAGCCGGGACGTTGGAGGCCAGCCAGCTTCCGGCCGCACTCAACGCATGAATGCGCTCGAACAACAGGTCCTGGGCCTGCGCCGGCAGGTAGCGCACGAGGCCCTCGGCCGACCACGCGGCCGGCCTCGACGGGTCAAAGCCCGCTTCCTGCAGCGCCTTCGGCCAGTCCTGCCGCAGATCGATCGCCACGTTCACCAGCCGCGCCTTCGGCTCGGCCCCGTGCTCGCGCAGGGTGTTGGCTTTGAATTCCAGGACCTTGGGCTGGTCCAGCTCGTAGACGACGGTGCCGTCGGGCCAGGGCAACCGCCAGGTGCGGGCATCCAGGCCGGCGGCCAAAATCACCACCTGCCGCACACCGGAGTTGGCCGCGCCCAGGAAGAACTCGTCGAAAAACGCTGTCCGCGTGGCCATGAAGTCGATCATCAGCTGGATGCGCGAGCGCACCTCCGGCTCGAGTTCAACGGCCTTTGCCAATAGCTTGGGATCGGCGTAGATGCTCCACATTCCCTCGCCCGCGGCGTCCACGAACACGCGCGCGAACGGGTCGTCGATGAGCGGGTCTGCGCTCTCGGTCTCGGCGGCCCGCGCCGCGGCGACGCCCAGCGCGGTGGCTCCCACGCTTTGGGTGATGTCCCAGGAATCGTTGTCGGTACGCGGCATCGCCAGTTCCCTTCCAAGGGGGAGTCAGTTAGTTGCGCACACTATTGTTCCAGCCCGCGCCGCCCGAAGCCGCTTGCAAACGGTCACCTAGGCTTTTTCCCAGACGCCCCACAGGGTCGCAGAGGAGCGCTGGCATGACGGAAGTGTTCGCCCCGATCGGTAAGGGCCGCGCGTGGATGGCGTGAGCCTGGACGCCGTAGCGGCGTGGATGTCCGAACAGGGACTCGGCGAGGGCCCGTTGGAGGACGTCTCCCCCGTCACCGGCGGCACGCAGAACGTCATGCTGCGGTTCACCCGGGCCGGGCGCCCTTACGTGCTGCGGCGCGGGCCGCGCCACCTGCGTCCGCGCAGCAACAGCGTGATCCTGCGGGAGACGAAAGTGCTTGCCGCGCTGGCCGGTTCCGATGTCCCGCACCCGCACCTGATCGCCGCCTGCGAGGACACCGGCGTGCTGGGTGATGCCGTCTTCTACCTGATGGACCCGGTCGACGGCTTCAACGCCGGCGAAGGACTGCCACCCCTGCATGCGGGCGATCCGGCCGTACGCCACGGCATGGGCCTCTCGATGGCCGATGCGCTGGCCCGGTTGGGCGCCGTCGATCACGTCGCGGTGGGCCTGGCCGATTTCGGCAAGCCAGAGGGCTTCCTCGAACGGCAGGTGCCGCGCTGGCTTTCCGAGCTGGACTCCTACAGCGAGTACGACGGCTATCCGGGGCCCGACATCCCCGGGATCGACGACGTTGCCGGCTGGCTGGAACGCCACCGGCCGACCACCTGGACGCCGGGCATCATGCACGGCGACTACCACGCCGCCAACGTGATGTTCTCCAACACCGGGCCGGACGTGGTGGCGATCGTCGACTGGGAGATGTGCACGATCGGCGACCCGCTGCTGGACCTGGGCTGGCTGCTGGCCACGTGGCGCCAGCCCGATGGGTCCAGCGTGTTCAGCCACGCCCTGGGCGGCCAGGGCGGGTTGGCCAGCACCGGCGAGCTGTTCGAGCGCTACGCGGCCAACACCACCCGCGACCTGTCGCATATCACCTGGTACACCGTGCTGGCCTGCTTCAAGCTGGGCATCGTCATCGAGGGGACGCTCGCGCGGGCCTGCGCGGGCAAGGCCGAAAAAGAGGTCGGCGACCAGTTGCACGCCGCCACGGTCCACCTGTTCGAGCGCGCGCTGGGCCTCATCGAGGGTGAGCGCTAATCCACTAACATCACCCTTCGTGCCGCCCTATCCCGAGGAACCCGACTACTACTCCGAGCCCACCCAGGCCGCGCGGTATGGCGGGTATTACGACGAGCCGGCGCCCGAGCCCGAGCCGCCGACGCCGTGGTATCGCCGTCCGGCGGCGCTGGTAGCGGCGGGCGCGATCGGGGTGATCGTGCTGGCGCTGGTGGCGTTCGCAGTGGTCAAGCTGGTCGGCGGTTCGCCCGCGCACAGCCCCGCGACGACGACCACGACCACGACGACCACCATTCCGTCCACCACCGTGCCCACCACGACGACAGAGCCGCCCCGGCACCACGGCGGTGGCGGAGGTGGCGGCGGTGGCGCGCCGACCGAGACCGTCACCGAGACGGCGCCGCCACCGAGCACCGACACCCCCACGCCCACGACGACGGAGCCGCCGAGCACGGTCACGGTGTCGCCGAGCACCGAGACCAGCACCGTCACGCAGACCGTGACCGTACCGCCGCGCCGCGGCCCCTTCGGGGGTCCGTTCGGCGGGCGCTAGCGGCGAGCCCTCGTCATAGTTTGGCGCTCAACCCGGCGACCAGGTTGATGGTGACCGCCAGGATTACCGCGCCGAAGAGGTACGACAGCAGCGCATGGCGCAAGACGGTTACCCGCACCCGAGAGGCGTTGATCTCGGTGTCGGAAACCTGAAAGGTCATGCCGACCGTGAACGCGACGTAGGCGAAGTCGAGGTAGCGCGGCGGGTGTGCGTCGTGAAAATCGATGCCGCCCACCTCGTCTGAGTAGTAGAGGCGCGCGTAATGCGCGGTGAAGAGCGTGTGCACGGCGAACCACGACGCCGCCACGGCCAGCACGCCCACGCCGGCCGCCGCGAGGGACTCGCCGCCCGAATGCGTGCCCGCGGCGACGACGTATCCGACCCCTCCGAGACTTCCCAGGCTCGCGGAGACGACGACCACGTCTGCCAGCAACCGCGTCGCATCCTCGCGGGTGGCATGCCGAGCCGTGCGTTCGGCATCCATCGGGGCGATGATCAGCCAGCTCCACGCGACGTAAACCGCTGCGGCGACCACCCAGCCGAGGAGGGCGAACCTCCACCCGACGGCCTCACCGATCGCGACGGCGACCGCCGTTCCGGCGAGCACCGCGATTAGGAGCCGCACCGCGACGGTGTCACGGACAAGGCGCACGTAGGACGTCACACCGTCGACTTAAGCAGATGAGGCAGCCGAACCGATGTTTCAAGAGCGCGCCCGAAGGGATTCGAACCCCTAACCTTCTGATCCGTAGTCAGATGCTCTATCCGTTGAGCTACGGGCGCCAGTCTTCAATTGTCTTGCGTCGTGTTCCTTGGCGGAGGCGAGAGGATTTGAACCTCCGGTCCCCTTTGAGGGGGACAACTCATTAGCAGTGAGCCCCATTCGGCCGCTCTGGCACGCCTCCCTTGGACTGTTTGAGGGTACCCGACCCCTTCCCGGTCTCGCGGAACCGGCCATAGCGTACACATTTGCGACATAAACTGTCGAAGTGACTGCTCGCTTGCGTCCCGAACTGGCCGGACTGCCAGTCTATGTGCCCGGCAAGAACGTGCCCGGCTCCATCAAACTGGCCAGCAACGAGACCGTGCACGGCCCGCTGCCCAGCGTGCACGCGGCGATCGAGCGCGCGGTTGCCGTCGTCAACCGCTACCCGGACAACGCCTGTGTGGACCTCAAGGCCGCGTTGGCCATGCACCTGGGATCCGACGTCGCGCCCGAGCACATTGCGGTCGGCAGCGGTTCGGTCACCCTGTGCCAGCAGCTGGTGCAAATCACCGCCGCCGCCGGCGACGAGGTGATGATGGGCTGGCGCAGCTTCGAGTGCTACCTGCCGATCGTTCAGGTGTCCGGTGCGGCGGCGGTCAAGGTGCCGCTGACCGACCACACCCACGACCTCGACGCGATGCTCGCCGCGATCACCGACCGCACCCGGCTGATCTTCGTGTGCAACCCGAACAATCCGACATCGACGGTCGTCGACCCCGGCGACCTGGCCCGCTTCGTCGAGGCTGTGCCCCCGCACATCCTGATCGCCATCGACGAGGCCTACGTCGAATACATCCGCGACGGCATGCTGCCCAATAGCTTGGAGCTGGCCCTGTCCCGCAGCAATGTCGTTGTGCTGCGGACGTTTTCGAAGGCCTACGGGCTGGCGGGCCTGCGCGTCGGGTACGCGGTCGGCCACCCCGACCTGATCACCGCGCTGGACAAGGTCGTCATGCCGTTCGCCGTGACCAACGTCGGACAGGCGGCCGCGATCGCCTCGCTGGAGGCAGCCGGCGAACTGGCGGCCCGCACCGACGCGCTGGTCGCCGAGCGCACCCGCGTCAGCGCGGCGCTGCGCGACGCCGGGTTCACGCTGCCGACGTCGCAGGCCAACTTCGTCTGGCTGCCGCTGGGCGCCCGGACCGCGGACTTCACCGAGCAGGCCGCCGACGCGCGCCTGGTGGTGCGGCCGTTCGCGGGCGAAGGGGTGCGCGTCACCATCGGCGCGGTGGAGGAGAATGACGTCCTGTTGCACTTCGCCTGCGAGTGGATTTCCCGCATCGAACCGTAAGGAGTGGTCCATTGGACTTGGCGCGCAAACTGTTCACCGAGTTCAAGGAGCGCGGCGGCGAGATTCCCGACACCGAGCTCGACGACTTCTGGGCCGGCCTCGAGCCGGCGACGATCGACGGGATGCTGGGCGAGTGGAAGGGCGGCGAGTTCCGCACCGGTCACCGGATGAACGGCCAGCTGGAGAAGGCCGGCTGGTTCGGCAAGACGTTCAAGTCGGCCCGCGACGTTCAGCCGCTCGTCTGCCTCGACGCCGACGGCAACAAGTTCTCGAACGTGGAGATGGGCAAAGGCGAGGCCAGCCTGTGGCTCGAAGAGTTCCGCGGTGAGGTCACCGCGACCATGGTTTACGACGGCCAGCCCGTGCACGACCACTTCAAGAAGATCGACGACGACGCCGTGATGGGCATCATGAACGGCAAGGGCGTCCGCGACAACGGCCGGTATTACTACTTCTACCTCGAACGGGTCTAACGGCTCGGCCTTCGAGTTGCGGCTGGCCGCACATTCGCAGCCCGTGTGCGCTCACGGCTTCGAGCGTGCGTCTAGGGCGGCGACACGCCGCGAGGGGCCGCCCTGGCCGCATATTGGGGCCCACAAGCCAGGAGTCAACGGGCCGGGTTGCGGCCGGTGAACGCGACCAACTGCTCGAGCGCGCCCGCATCCTCGGGCACGTCGACCGGGTCGTCGAACCCGGCGCCACCGCGGAACTCCGGCTTGATGACCTCGCGCGCCAGCCCCAAGACATACTCGGACAACGGCTCGGGCGCGTTGATCTCGTGTCCCACGGCGACGGCGTAATCCCAGGCGTGGACCAGGAATTCGATCGACAAGACGGCACACGCGTTCTTGGCGGGCATCTCGCCCTTGCCGAACGGGACCGTCCCGTCCAGGCCGTGACGGTGCCAGGCGTCCAGCGCCGGCCGGGCCGCGGTGACCACCTGCCCTTCCACGGAGTCGCTTTCGTCGCGGTCGGGAATCTCCGCGTCGACCATGCCGCCCAGCGCCGTGATCGAGCCCAGCAGATGACCGGTCAGCCGCGCGACGTCGAACTCCGCGCACGGCGTCTGGCGGCTCAGGTCGTCGGCCGCGATCGTGTGCAACACCCGCTGCAGCACCCCCAACGTGTCCTCGGCGCTGTGCAGTTCGTCGGTGGGCGGGGAATCGGGGCCGGGCCGCAAATCAGGAGCCATATTTGCCACGCTACGGTCTCGATATGGCGCAAGCATACGAATCCGTCACGGTGGAGACGAAAGACAACGTCGCGCAGGTGACGCTGATCGGGCCGGGCAAGGGCAACGCGATGGGCCCGGCGTTCTGGTCCGAGATGCCGGAGCTGTTCGCGGCGCTCGACGCCGACCCCGAGGTGCGCGCGATCGTGCTGACCGGGTCGGGCAAGAACTTCAGCTACGGCCTGGACGTGCCCGCGATGGGCGGCTCGTTCACCCCGCTGCTGTCCGGGGACGCGCTGGCCGGCCCGCGAGCGGTCTTCCATCGCGAGGTCAAGCGGATGCAGGGCGCGATCACCGCGGTCGCGGATTGCCGCACCCCGACCATCGCCTCGGTGCACGGCTGGTGCATCGGCGGTGGGGTCGACCTGATCTCCGCGGTCGACATCCGCTACGCGAGCGCCGACGCCAAGTTCTCGGTGCGCGAGGTCAAGCTGGCCATCGTCGCCGACGTCGGCAGCCTGGCCCGCCTCCCCTACATCCTGAGCGACGGGCATCTGCGCGAACTCGCGCTGACCGGTAAGGACATCGACGCAGCCCGGGCCGAGAAGATCGGCCTGGTCAACGACGTGTACGACGACCCCGAGGCGACCCTGGCCGCGGCGCACGCCACCGCCGCGGAAATCGCGGCCAACCCGCCGCTGACCGTCCACGGCGTCAAGGACGTTCTCGATCAGCAGCGCGTCGCCGCAGTCTCGGAGAGCCTGCGCTACGTCGCCGCCTGGAACGCCGCCTTCCTGCCCTCGAAGGACCTGACCGAGGGCATCGCGGCGACATTCGAGAAGCGGCCGCCGCAGTTCACGGGCGAGTGAGGCACGTACCCTCGCTGGGGTGACGACACCTGGCGGCAAGATCCGCCTCCCGGCTGACTTGGACGCCGTGACGGCGATCGGCGAGGAAGACCACTCCGAAATCGACAGCGTCGCCGTCGACCGCATCTGGGCGGCCGCCCGGCACTGGTACCAGGGCGGCCTTCACCCCGCCATCCAGCTGTGCATCCGCCGGCACGGACGCGTCGTGCTCAACCGCGCGATCGGCCACGGCTGGGGCAATGCCCCGAGCGACCCGCCCGACGCCGAAAAGATCCCCGTGACACCCGACACGCCGTTCTGCGTGTACTCGGCGGCCAAGGGGATGGCGGCGACCGTGATCCACATGCTCGTGGAGCGCGGTGTCTTCTCCCTCGACGACCGGGTGTGCGACTACATCCCCACGTTCACCAGTCACGGCAAGGACCGCATCACCATCCGGCACGTCATGACGCACAGCGCGGGGCTGCCGTTCCCCACCGGCGCCAAACCCGACGTCAAACGGGCCGACGACCACGAGTACGCGCAGCAGAAGCTGGGCGAGCTGCGCCCGCTGTACCGGCCGGGCCTGGTGCACATCTATCACGCGCTGACCTGGGGCCCGCTGATGCGCGAGCTCGTTTTTGCGGCCACCGGCAAGGAGATTCGCGAGATCCTCGCCACCGAGATTCTCGACCCGCTCGGTTTTCGCTGGACCAACTTCGGCGTCTCCCAGGAAGACCTGCCGTTGGTCGCGCCGAGTCACGCGACCGGGCGTCCGTTGCCGCCGGTGGTCGCCCAGATCTTCCGCAAGGCGATCGGCGGAACCGTGCACGAGATGATTCCGATCACGAACACGCCGTTGTTCCTCACCACCATCATCCCGTCGTCCAACACCGTCTCGACCGCGCACGAAATGTCGCGGTTCGCCGAAATCTGGCGTCGCGGAGGCAATCTCGACGGGGTCCGGGTGATCAGCCCCGAGACGATGTACGGCGCCATCAAGCAATGCCGGCGGCTGCGACCGGATTTCGCGGTGGGGCTGCAGCCCGCCCGGTGGGGCACCGGCTTCATCCTCGGGACCGACCGTTGGGGACCGTTCGGCCGCAACGCCCCCAACGCATTCGGCAATCTCGGGCTGGTCAACATCGCGATCTGGGCCGACCCGGCGCGGGGTCTGGCGGCCGGCGTCGTCAGCAGCGGCAAACCCGGACGTGACCCGGAAGCGAAGCGCTACACCGCCTTGCTGGACACGATCACCGCCGAAATCCCCACCGATTGAGGGCGCCCCCGGGTGGGAACACTGCCCGAATGGCTACCTACCGAGTGCTCAACCCCAAGGGCGACGTCGTCGCGACCAAGGACATCGAAAGCGCCGACAAAGCGCACGCCTGGTTCGCCGACGAGGCAGTCGAGGGCAACGAACTCGGCTGGCGCATGGAGGTCGAGGCCGACGGCGAGTGGCGCTTCTTCGACGACAGCGAAGGCGATCGCAGCTACTAGTGTTTGCCGCCCGATCGGCGGGGCACCCGGCAAGGCATGGACTCTGACCGCTTCCGCAAGTTGCTCGACGCCTCAGGGCCGTTCGCATCGGTCTACTTCGACGACTCGCATGACACCCACGACGCCGAGGCTCAGCTCGAGCTCAAGTGGCGGGCGTTGAAGGAGGACCTCGAAACGCGGGGCGCCGCCGAGGAGGTGGTCGACGAGATCGGGCGCGCGGTGATGGACCTGCGGCCGCCGATCGGGCGCAGCGGCCGCGCCGTTGTGGCCGGCGCCGACGGCGTGCTGCTGAACGAGCACCTGCTGCGGCCACCGTCGCAGCAGATCGTGCGGGTCTCCGAATTGCCTTACGTCATGCCGATTGTCGAGCACGGCTTCCATCAACCCGACTATCTGTTGGTGGAGGTCGACCACACGGGCGCCGACATCACCCGCAAGGTCGGCGGCGCGCTACGCTCCGAGACCGTCGACGGTGGCGGGTTCCCCGTCCACCACGCGAGCGGGGCGGAAACCGCCGGTTACGGGGATCCTCAGCTGCGCACCGACGAGGCCGCCCGCAAGAACATGCGCGCGGTGGCCGACCGGATCGGGGAACTCGTCGACGCGGCGAACCTCGACCTCGTCCTGATCGTCGGCGAGGTCAGCTCGCGGTCGGACCTGCTCGCCGAACTGCCCGAGCGGATCAGCCGGCACGCCGAGCAGTTGCAGGTCGGCGCGCGCCACAGCGGCCATGACGCCGACGAGTTGCAGCGGGCCATCGAATCCGCGTGCCTGCGGCGGCATCTGGACGTGATCGACGCTGCCGCCGAGCGTTTCACCGCCGAGGTGGGCCGGCAGTCCGGGCTGGCCGCCGAGGGGCTGGACGCGGTCTGCTCGGCCCTGCGCCAGGGCGCGGTCGACACGTTGATCGTCGGTGACATCGGTGACGCCACCGTCGTCGCCGACGCGGACCTGACGACAGTGGCCCCCAACGAAAACGTGCTGTCCGAACAGGGTGCGGCCCCGGCGAAGACGCTGCGCGCCGACGAGGCCCTGCCGGTGTTCGCGATCTCCGTCGGCGCGGCGCTGGTGCGCACCGACGAGCGGATCGCCCCGGCCAACGGTGTCGGTGCCCTGCTTCGCTACGCGCCGACGCTGCATTAGCCCACGACTGACATGCGCGGTGGCGGAGGGATTTGAACCCCCGGACGGTGTTAGCCGTCTCTCGCTTTCAAGGCGAGTGCATTAGGCCGCTCTGCCACGCCACCGCAGATAAGGGTAGCGGGACTCGGTAGCGTGGCCACCATGCGCGCAATCGTCGCCGAATCCCCCGATGAGCTCTCCTGGCAAGAGGTGCCCGACGTGTCCGCCGGGCCCGGCGAGGTGCTGATCAAGGTCGCCGCGGCCGGCGTGAACCGGGCGGACGTGCTGCAGGCGGCGGGCAAGTATCCGCCCCCGCCGGGGGCCAGCGAAATCATCGGCATGGAGGTGTCCGGCGTCGTCGCCGAAGCGGGCGAGGGCGTCACTGATTGGTCTGCGAGACAAGAGGTTTGCGCGCTGCTGGCCGGCGGCGGATACGCCGAGTACGTCGCCGTGCCCGCCGGTCAGGTGATGCCGATTCCCTCTCGTGTCGACCTCATCGACGCCGCGGGGCTGCCGGAGGTGGCCTGCACGGTGTGGTCGAACCTGGTGCTGACGGCCCATTTGGGCAAGGGCCAGCTGCTGCTGATGCACGGCGGCGCCAGCGGCATCGGGACCCACGCGATCCAGGTCGCTCGCGCGCTGGGCGCGCGGGTGGCCGTCACGGCCGGTTCGGCGGAGAAGCTCGAATTCTGCCGCGAGCTGGGCGCCGAGATCACGATCAACTACCGCGACGAGGACTTCGTCGAGCGGCTCCGGGAAAGCGGCGGCGCCGACGTGATTTTCGACATCATGGGCGCCGCCTACCTGGACCGCAACATCGACGCCCTGGCCACCGACGGGCAGCTGGTCATCATCGGCATGCAGGGTGGCATCAAGGGCGAGCTCAATATCGGCAAGCTGTTGATGAAGCGTGCCCGGGTCATCGGCACCACGCTGCGCGCCCGGCCGGTCACCGGACCCAACAGCAAGACGGAGATCGTGCAGGCGGTGATCGGGTCGGTGTGGCCGATGATCGCCGAGGGCCGCGTCCGCCCGATCATCGGCGCCCGCCTGCCCATCCAGCAGGCCGGGGAGGCACATCAACAGCTGACCGCGAGCAAGGTGACCGGGAAGGTCGTGCTCACGGTCTAGCCGGCGGTCGCGGTACCCAGCCCGGCCCGTCGAGCGTGCGTTGAGGGCTTCGAGTGTGCTGTGAGGGCGCCGTTTCCGCGGAATTCGCGCCATGAGCGCACACGGAAAGCCGTAGCCGCACTCGCGAGCCCGGCAGGAAAACCCGGGAGGGAAGCGAGGCTAGCCGAGGGACGCCAGGGCGCGCACCAGCTGGTCGACCTCGGCCGTCGTCGAGTAGTGCGCCAGCCCGATGGTGACGGCGCCGCCGATGTCGTTGACGCCCAACACGTCGAGCGCGCGGGAGTTCTCGCACGTGACGGCCAGAATCCCGTTGTCCGCCAGCCGCTGCACCACCCGCTCGGCGGGCACGCCGTTCAGGGCGAAGCTGACCACCGGTATCCGCACCTCCGGACGGCCGATCACCATGACCAGCGGCAGCGAGCGCAGCGCCACCATGAGGTAATCGAAGATCCGGTTCATGTACAAGCCGGCCGATTGCATCGACACCGACAGACGCTCGCGCCGGCTGCCGCGGGCGGACTCGTCGAGCGCCGCCAGATACTCGATGCTGGCGACCACCCCGGCCAGCAGACCGAACTGGTGCGCGCCGATCTCGAGCCGCGCCGCGCCAGTGGCCTTCGGATCGGTGGAGATGGAGCCGAACGAACTCAGCAGCGCCGGGTCACGGAACACCACCGCGCCGATCGGCGGGCCGCCCCACGCCAGGGCGTTCACCGCGACCACGTCGGCGTCGGTCTCCTTCAAGTCGAGCAACCGGTACGGCGCAGCGGCGGAATGATCGACCACCACCAGCCCGCCGACGTCGTGGACCAACTTGGTCATCGCCCGCAGGTCGGTGACGGTGCCCAGCGCGGCGGACGCGGAGGCGACGGCCACCAGCCTGGTCGACTTCCCGATCAGGCCCTCCCACTGCCAGGTCGGCAGCTCGCCGGTCTCGATGTCGATCTCGGCCCACTTCACCTTGGCGCCATAGCGGTGCGCCGCACGCAGCCACGGGGCGATGTTCGCTTCGTCGTCCAGGCGGCTGACGATCACCTCGTAGCCCAGTCCGGCCCGAGACGACGACGCCTCGGCCAGCGCCGAGAGCAAGATCGCCCGGTCGGCCCCCAGCACGACGCCGGCCGGGTCCACGTTGAACAGGTCGGCGACCGCCGCCCGCGCGGCCTCGAGGATGGCGGCGCTGCGCTGCGCCGACGGATGCGCGCCCACGGTGGTGGCACTGGATCGCCGGAAGGCGGTGGAAACGGTGGTCGCGACGGAATCGGGGATGAGCATCCCGGTCGGCGCGTCGAAGTGCACCCACCCGTCACCCAGCGACGGATGCAGTCCGCGCACCCGGGCGACGTCGTAAGCCATGCCAGCCACCTTAGAGCTTGCGCATTTCCGCGAAACTGTGACCGTAGCGGGTGCTGCAGACGTTCCGGCCAACCGGTGGCTTCCCGAGGCAGGGCACCCGGCCAGCCATACTAGTCGAGTGGGCCTCTGGTTCGGAACGCTGATCGCATTGTTCTTGCTGATAGCCCCCGGATCGATCATCGCGCGAATCAGTCAGCTGAGTTGGCCCATCGCGGTCGCGGTCGGCCCCGCGCTGACCTACGGCGCGGTCGCGCTGGCGATCATTCCGTTCGGCGCCGTCGGAATCCCCTGGAACGGCTGGACCGCGCTGGCGACGCTGATTGCCGTGTGCCTGGTCATGGTTGTCCTGCAGCTGCTGCTTGGCCGGTACCGCGACACCGAGGCCGAGGCCCGCGGGATCGGCCGCTGGCCGGCGCTGATGGTGGCGGCCGGGGTGCTGCTCGGGGCGCTGCTGATCATGTGGGCGGCCTATCGCGGCCTGGCCGCCCACTGGCAGACCATCCCGAGCACCTGGGACGCCGTGTGGCATGCCAACGAGATCCGGTTCATCCTCGACACCGGGCAGGCGTCGTCGACGCACATGGGCGAGCTGCGCAACGTCGAGACGCATCAGACGCTGTACTACCCGTCGGTGTTTCACGCCCTGTCCGCGGTGTTCTGTCAGCTCACCGGAGCGGCCCCGACCACGGGCTACACGCTGAGCTCCGTGGCGGCCTCGGTGTGGCTGTTTCCGACCAGCGCGGCGATGCTGACCTGGCGGCTGCTGCGCCCCCATTGGGGCGAATGGCGCACCGCCGGCGTGGCCGCCACCGCCGCCGCGCTGTCGGTGTCGTTCACCGCCCTGCCCTACGTCGAGTTCGGCGTCGCCGCGATGCCCAACCTGGCCGCCTACGGTGTCGCCGTCCCGACGTTCGTGCTGATCGCCTCCACGCTGCGCCATCGCGATCGCATCCCGCTGGCGGTGCTGGCGTTCGTCGGGCTGATGTCCGTCCACCTGACCGGCGGGTTCATCGTCGTCCTGTTCCTGGTCGCCTGGTGGCTGATGGATGTGTTGTGGCATCCGGTGCGGGGACGGATTCCCGACGTGGCGACGCTCGCCGCCGTGACCGTGGCCACCGGGCTGATTCTGCTGCCGCAGTTCATCAGCGTCCGTCAACAGGAAGACATCATCGCCGGGCACTCGTTTCTGACCAAGCTCAGCAAGAAGCGCGGGGTGTGGGACGCCGTCTTCCAGCATTCGCGTCACCTCAACGACTTCCCGTACCAGTACGGGCTCATGGCGCTGGCGATCGCCGGCGGGATCATCTTCGCCTACAAGAGGATCTGGTGGCCGCTGGCGCTCTGGGCGTTGCTGGTGGTCGTCGACGTCGACGCGGGGACGCCGCTCGGCGGCCCGGTCGGGGCGATAGCCGGCGCGTTCGGGGAGTTCTTCTACAAGGACCCGCGCAGGATCTCGGCCGCAATCACCCTGCTGCTCATGCCGATGGCGGGGCTCGCCCTATTCCTGGTGGTGACGGTGGCGGTTGCCGCGGCCAAGCGGGTCGCCGACCGCCGATTAAAACCCTTGCCCGCGCCGGCCTGGACCGCGGCCACGGCGGTCCTGCTGCTGGTGACAACCGTGTTCACCGCGCGGCACTACTTCTATCGGCACCTGGTCTTGTTCGGCGACAAGTACGACTCCGTGATGATCGACCAACGCGACCTGATGGCCATGGCGTACCTGGCCACGCTGCCCGGGGCGCACACCACCGTGATCGGCAACGCCAACACCGACGGCACGGCGTGGATGTACGCCGTCGCCGACCTGCACCCGCTGTGGACCCATTACGACTACCCGCAGCAGATGGGCCCCGGCCCCAACCGGTACATCTTCTGGGCCGGCGCCCGCAAGGGCGATGCCGATCCGCGGGTGGTCGAGGCGATCAAAGCGCTCAATATTCGGTACGTCTACACCAGCACGCCGACGGTCCGGGGCTTCGCCGTACCCGACGGACTAGTCTCACTGGATAAATCGAAGTCGTGGGCGCTGATCTACGACAACGGTGGAGCCCGAATCTACGAATGGCGCGGAATCGGCGCGGCGCCGCACTCTTAGTCCGCAAAGGATGGTGAAAGATTGAGTACCCGCAACGACGACGACGGCATCGAGATCATCGGCGGCGTCGACCCGCGGATCACGGCGGTGGCGGAGGACGACTCCGACGAGCGCTCCCTGACCGATCTGGTTGAGCAGCCCGCCAAGGTGATGCGCATCGGGACGATGATCAAGCAACTGCTCGAGGAGGTGCGCGCCGCACCGCTCGACGAGGCCAGCCGCAACCGGCTGCGCGAGATCCACGCGACCAGCATCCGCGAACTGGAAGAAGGCCTGGCGCCCGAACTGCGCGAGGAGCTCGACCGCCTCACCCTGCCGTTCAACGAGGACACGGCGCCCTCGGACGCCGAATTGCGGATCGCCCAGGCCCAGTTGGTCGGCTGGCTGGAGGGGTTGTTCCACGGCATCCAGACCGCGCTGTTCGCCCAGCAGATGGCCGCCCGCGCGCAGCTGGAGAACATGCGCCAGGGCGCGCTGCCCCCCGGCGTCGGCAAGCCGGGCGGCTCCGGACACGGCCAATACCTCTAAGCGAAGCACGGTGGCGGGTCCTCACATCGAGACGCACAACGCGTGGGTGGAATTCCCCATTTTCGACGCGAAGTCGCGCTCCCTGAAGAAAGCCTTCCTGGGCAAGGCGGGCGGCACCATCGGCCGCAACAGTTCCAACGTGGTCGTCGTCGAGGCGCTGCGCGACATCACCATGTCGCTCGAGTTGGGCGACCGTGTCGGCCTGGTCGGCCATAACGGCGCGGGCAAATCGACTCTGCTGCGACTGCTTTCGGGCATCTATGAACCCACCCGCGGTTGGGCGAAGGTCACCGGCCGGGTCGCGCCCATCTTCGATCTGGGCGTCGGCATGGATCCCGAGATCTCCGGCTACGAGAACATCATCATCCGCGGGCTGTTCCTGGGGCAGACCCGCAAGCAGATGATGGCCAAGGTGGACGAGATCGCCGAGTTCACCGAGCTCG
>NZ_LZJJ01000440.1:0-34144 GCF_001667625.1 Mycobacterium sp. E1715 | reverse complement strand
GACGCGCTGCTCGGCTGAAACCGCTTACACGGCGAGCGGGACGTTAATACCGCCGAAACACAGTGGCCCCATTGCGGAAACAACCATTGCGCAAGGTTCTGGATCAGGTCACAGGCGTCGCCTGACGGCCATTCATGTCCTGACCGGAGGTGAGCGAGTGGCATTCCCGCAATTGGGCCAACCCGATACCGGCGATACCGCCTGGATGTTGGCGAGTTCCGCGCTTGTGCTGTTGATGACGCCGGGCCTTGCGTTCTTCTACGGCGGCATGGTGCGCACCAGAAGCGTGCTCAACATGATCATGATGAGCATCAGCGCGATGGGCGTCGTGACAGTGCTCTGGGTGCTCTACGGCTACTCGATGTCGTTCGGTGACGACCGGGGCGGAGTCGTGGGCAACCCGACCGATTATTGGGGCCTGGCAAAGCTTATCGGCGGCAACGCCGTCAAGGCGGACCCGAGCAAGGGCGTCACGCAGGTGGACATCCCGCTGGCAGGCACCATGCCCGCGACCGTCTTCGTGGCCTTCCAGCTGATGTTCGCGATCATCACCGTCGCGCTGATCTCGGGTGCGGTCGCCGACCGGCTCAAGTTCACCGCCTGGCTGGTGTTCTCCGGACTGTGGGCGACGCTGGTCTACTTCCCCGTCGCGCACTGGGTGTTCGCGGCGGACGGCTTCGCGTCCGAGCACGGCGGCTGGATCAACAACAAGCTGCACGCGATCGACTTCGCCGGAGGGACCGCGGTCCATATCAACTCCGGTGTGGCGGGCCTTGCGCTGGCGATCGTGCTGGGCAAGCGCAAGGGCTGGCCCACGACGCTGTTCCGTCCGCACAACCTGCCGTTCGTGATGCTCGGCGCCGGCTTGCTGTGGTTCGGCTGGTTCGGGTTCAACGCCGGTTCGGCGACCAGCTCGAACGGCTCCGCCGGTGCGACCTTCATGACCACCACCGTCGCGACGGCCACGGCCATGCTGGCCTGGCTGCTCACCGAGCGCATCCGTGACGGGAAGCCCACGACGCTGGGAGCGGCGTCGGGCATCGTGGCGGGCCTGGTGGCCATCACACCGTCCTGCTCGTCCGTCAACGTGCTGGGCGCCATCGTCATCGGCCTGGTGGCCGGCGTGGTGTGCGCGCTGGCGGTCGGGCTGAAGTTCAAGCTGGGCTTCGACGACTCGCTCGACGTGGTCGGGGTGCACATGATCGGCGGTCTGACGGGCACGCTGCTGGTGGGGCTGCTCGCCGCGCCGGAGAGCACCGCCATCAACGGCGTCACCGGGGTGTCCAAGGGGCTGTTCTACGGCGGCGGCTGGTCACAGCTGGAAAGGCAGGCGGTCGGCGCCTTCGCGGTTCTGTTCTACTCCGGCATCGTCACCCTGATCCTGGCTTTGATCCTGAAGTACACGATCGGGCTGCGTGTCCCCGCCGAAGAAGAATCAACGGGCATCGACGAGTCCGAGCACGCGGAGAGCGCGTACGATTTCGGAACGATCGGTGGGCAAGGATCCGTCCTCCCGGCGGCGCGCGTTCCCGTCGATGACCGCAACGGGCTGGAGGAGGATCGAGTGGGCGACAAGGTGGAGGCAGAGCAGGCATGAAGCTAGTCACCGCAATCGTGAAGCCGTTCACCCTCGATGACGTGAAGACCAGCCTCGAGGAAGCGGGCGTCCTGGGGATGACGGTCAGCGAAATCCAGGGGTACGGGCGGCAGAAGGGCCACACCGAGGTTTACCGGGGTGCCGAGTACTCGGTGGATTTCGTGCCGAAGGTGCGAATCGAGGTGGTGATCGACGATTCCCTGGTGGACAAGGTCGTGGACAGCATCGTCCGGGCGGCGCGCACCGGCAAGATCGGTGACGGCAAGGTCTGGGTCACCCCCGTGGAAACCATTGTGCGAGTGCGCACGGGTGAACGCGGAACCGATGCCCTCTGACCGCAGTCGCACATCGTTGAACCAGGCCGGACGGGCCGGGAGGGTATGACTAACCCACCCGGCCCGTCCGGCTCATCCGCAGCGGAAGCACAAACCGCCTGCGGTGCAAGCGATCTAGCAGCCTCGCGGCGCCGGCTGCTGGCGGAGGGCCGCGAGCTTGGTCCCGCAGAGCTGCGCAAGGCGTGGCTGGAGCTGCATGAATCCTGGTTGGCGGCCAAGGCGGACGAGATCGGCATCACCGACGACGGCGGTTTCGCCATCGTCGGGGTGGGTGGGTTGGGGCGCCGCGAACTGCTGCCCTATTCCGATCTCGACCTGATGCTGTTGCACGACAACAAATCCGACGAGGTGCTGCAACGAGTCGCCGACGGTCTGTGGTATCCGTTGTGGGACGCCAACGTTCGGCTCGACCACAGCGTGCGGACCGTCTCGGGGGCCCTGGGCGTCGCCAACAACGACCTGGTGGCCGCGTTGGGCATGCTCGACGCGCGCCACATCGCCGGGGACGAGCGGCTGTCGGCGGAATTGATCGCCGGGGCGCGACGCCAGTGGCGCAGCGCGATTCGATCCCGCATGGACGAACTAGTCGCGATGACATACGAACGCTGGCAACGATGTTGGCGCATCGCACAGCGGGCGGAGCCGGACCTCAAGTCGGGCCGTGGTGGCCTGCGCGATGTCCAACTTCTCGACGCGCTGGGCGTCGCCCAGCTCATCGACCGCCGCGGCATGGGCCATCCCGACGCGCCGGGGGGCTCGCTGGACGCGGCGTACCTGACGATGCTCGACGTGCGCACCGAACTGCACCTGGTATCCGGGCGCGGACGCGACCAACTGCTGGCCCAGTTCGCCGACGAAGTGAGCGCCGCGTTGGGCGTCGGGGATCGATTTGCGTTGTCGCGCTTGCTGTCCAGCGCCAGCCGCACCATCGCCTACCACGCCGAGACCGGCCTGCGGACCGCGCAGAACGCGTTGCCCCGCCGCGGGCTGACGGCGCTGGTGCGGCGCCCCAGGCGGCGACCGCTGGACGAGGGCGTGGTCGAATACGACGGCGAGGTGGTGCTCGCCCGCGATGCCCAACCCGGAACCGACCCCGGGCTCGTCCTGCGGGTCGCGGCCGCTTCGGCGGGCACCGGCCTGCCCATCGGCGCAGGCACGCTCAAACGGCTGGCCGACAGCGCTCCGGACCTGCCCTTGCCATGGCCGCGGGAGGCGCTGGACGACCTGCTGGTGGTGCTTTTGGCCGGGCCCACGGCGATCGACACGATCGAGTCGCTGGACCGCACCGGGCTGTGGGGCCGCCTCTTCCCGGAGTGGGACGCGGTGCGCGATCTGCCGCCGCGCGACGTCTCGCACAAGTGGACCGTCGACCGGCACATCGTCGAAACCGCCGTCAACGCCGCGCCGCTCACCACCCGCGTGGCGCGCTCGGACCTGCTCGCGCTCGGCGCGCTGCTGCACGACATCGGCAAGGGGCGCGGCACCGACCACTGCGTGCTCGGCGCGGAACTGGCGATCCCGATCGCCAAGCGGCTGGGCCTCTCCGCGGAGGACACCGCCACGCTCGCGGGCATGGTCCGCCACCATCTCCTGCTGCCGGTGACGGCCACCCGAAGCGACCTCAACGACCCCCAGATCATCGAGGCGGTGGCCGCCGCCCTACAGGGGGACCCGCACCTGCTCGAACTCCTGCAGGCGCTGGCGGAGGCCGACTCCAAGGCCACCGGGCCCGGGGTATGGAGCGACTGGAAGGCGTCCCTGATCGAGGACTTGGTCCGCCGCTGCCGGTTGGTGATGGCGGGCGAGCGGCTTCCCGAGGCGGAACCGATTGCGCCGCATTACCTTTCGCTGGCGGCCGACCGCGGTGTGCATGTTGAGATCAAGCCCAACGATCGCGAGCGCCTGACCGCGGTGATGATCGCGCCCAATCAGCGGGCGCTGGTCTCCAAGGCCGCGGCGGTGCTGGCATTGAACTCGCTGCGAATCCATTCGGCCCTGGCCAACGTTCACGACGGCGTCGCGATCGTCGAGTTCGTCGTGTCCCCGCTGTTCGGCTCGCCGCCCGAATCGGGCTTGCTGCGTCAACAATTCAACGGAGCGCTGGCCGGTGACCTCGACATCCTCAGCACGCTGGAGAAGCGTGACAGCGACGCGATCAGCGCCGCGACCGCGCGGGCCGGCGAGATTCAGGCCGGGGTGCCCGTCACCCGGTCGACCGCCCCGCCGCGCATCCTGTGGCTCGACGCGGCGACCGCCGGCCAGTTGATCTTCGAAGTCCGCGCCATGGACCGGCTGGGGCTGCTGGCGTTGCTGACCCGCGCGCTGGAACAGGCGGGGGCCGACATCGTCTGGGCCAAGGTCAACACGTTCGGTTCGACGGCCGCGGACGTCTTCTGCGTGTCGGTGCCCGCCGACGCCGAGCGCGACGCGCGAGCCGCGATCGAGGAGCATCTGCTCGCCGTGTTGGGCGGCCCCGCGGTGGAAGTGCTCCAAGAGCCGGTCGGCGACTAAGGCGTACTCAGGCGTCAGGAGTGCTCGGCGTTGAGGCGCCGCAGGGCCTCGATGCGGGCCTGGATCTGCTCGCGGGTCGCTGCGGCGATCGGCGGCCCCCCGCAACGACGGCGGAGTTCGCTGTGAATCCAGCCGTGCGGCTTGCCCGTTCGGTGGTGGGTGGCCGACACGAGGGAGTTCAGCTCGCGGCGCAGGTCGCGCAGCTGGCCGTGCAACGTGGGCCCCGCGGACACCGTGGCCGGCGTGCCCTGCGCGGCCCGCCGCTGCAGCTGCTCGTCCTGGCGGCGGTGCAGCAGCGCCCGCATCTGCTCGGCGTCGAGCAGGCCAGGGATGCCGAGGTAGTCGGCCTCCTCGTCGCTGCCGGCCGGGGCGGCGGTGCCGAACGACGACCCGTCGAAGATCACCTGGTCCAGCTCCGCGTCGGCGCCCAATGAGGTGAAGCCGGTGTCGGTCTCGGTCTTCTCGGTCTGCGTTCTGATGGCCGGGTCACCGTCGAGGGGGTCCTCGTCCGGGCGATGCGGTTCGCCGAGCACGTGGTTGCGCTGGGCCTCCAGCTCGCTGGCGAGTTGCAGCAGGTTGGGCACCGACGGCAGGAAGATGCTCGCGGTCTCACCGATGCGGCGCGAGCGCACGAACCGGCCGATGGCCTGTGCGAAGAACAGGGGCGTCGACGCGCTGGTGGCGTAGATCCCGACCGAGAGTCGCGGCACGTCGACGCCCTCGGAGACCATGCGCACCGCGACCAGCCACCGGCTGGTGCCGGCGGCGAATTCGCTGATACGGGCCGACGATCCGGGGTCGTCGGACAGCACCACCGTCGGCGCCTCCGAGGTCAGCTTCGTCAGCAGGGCGGCGTAGGCGCGGGCCGCCGTGCGGTCGGAGGCGATGATCATGCCGCCGGCGTCGGGCACGTGCTCGCGCTTCTGGCGCAGCCGTTGGTCGGCGGCCGCGATCACCGCGGGCATCCATTCACCGGCGGGGTCGAGCGCCGTGCGCCAGGCCCGGGCCGTGTGTTCGGCGGTCAGCGGCTCGCCCAGCCGGGCGGCGTGCTCCTCGCCGGCGCTGTCCCGCCAGCGCGCCTCCCCGGAGTAGGCCAAGAACACCACCGGCCGGACCACCCCGTCGGCCAGCGCCTCGGCATAGCCGTAGGTGTGGTCGGCCCGCGAACGCCGCACCCCGTCGGCGCCGGATTCGTAGGCGACGAACGGGATGGGGCTGTCGTCGCTGCGAAAGGGCGTGCCGGTCAGGGCGAGCCGGCGGGTCGCGTCGCCGAAGGCCTCGCGGATGGCGTCACCCCACGTCTTGGCGTCGCCGCCATGGTGGATCTCGTCGAAGACGACCAGCGTCTTGCGCTGCTCGGTGCGCACCCGGTGCAGCGTGGGGTGGGCGGCAACCTGCGCGTAGGTGACCATCACGCCGTGGTATTCGCCCGACATCTGGGCGTTGGAGTTGGAGAACTTGGGGTCCAGGGCGATGCCGTGCCGCGCCGCGGCCTGCGCCCACTGCACCTTCAGGTGCTCGGTGGGCACCACGACGGTGATCTGCTCGACGGCGCGCTGGCCCAGCAGTTCGGCCGCCACCCGCAACGCGAACGTCGTCTTCCCGGATCCCGGGGTCGCCACGGCCAGGAAATCGCGCGGCTGGCCGGTCAGGTATTTGACCAGCGCCCTGCGCTGCCATCCGCGCAGCGCCCGGCCGCCGCTGTCGTCGACGGAAGTCTCCGTGCGAGCGACCGGTTGCACGGACATTTCCCCCCGGGTGGTTGTAATTTTCGATGTGGCCAGCCAGATTAGGCGATGGCTGTGAAATCTAGCACGCCAACGCTTTTCGGCGCAGTAACGACTCGAGCGCGGCTACCGCGCCCGGCTCGCCAGGTCGCGCGCCGACAACCATGCATGGATGCGTTCGGCGACGTCAGCCCAGCCGGGCTCGAGCATCATGTTGTGCCCCATCGAGAAGAAATGCGGCTCGGTCCGGTAGGCGCGCGCGGTGGCGCGTACTTCGCCGATGCTCACGAACCCGTCGTGCTCGGCGCCCAGGACCAGGATCGGGGTGGTCACCCGCCGGGTTCGGACGCGGCGGAGCACCGGGTCGGTCATGGCCGCGCGGACGCTCTCGGCCCCGGCGCGTTGCCTGCAGGATTCGACGATGTCCTCGGGCGTGTCGGCGCAGAACAGGTACTCGCGGGCCAGCGCCGGGGTCGCCAGGAATTTCAGTAGCGTGGGGTCGCTCCACGCTTCCATGGTCATCGACGGCCGGCGACGCCAGACCCGCAACGCCAAGGTGAGCACGCCCTTCGGCGGCACAGAGCCCACCAGCACCGCCGCCGGCGCGTTGTGCTCTTCGAGGTAGCGCTGGATGACGAAGCCGCCCAGCGAATGGCCGATGAGCACTGGCCAACCGCCCAATTCGTCGGCCACCGAACGGACGTCCTCGATGTAGTCGGCGATGGAAACCTTGTGCAGCGGCTTCGCGGTCGGGCTGCCCCCGTGCCCGCGCAGGCTCACCGCAACCGCGCGATAGCCCGCGTCGGCGAAGAAGTCCAGGAAATGTTCCCAGCACCATGCGCCGTGCCAGCCGCCGTGCACGAAGAGCAGCGGCACCGGGTGGTCTCGGGTGCAGGATCCTTTGTCGATCACCTCGAGCATCCGACCATTCAATAGCGCGATCGCCTGCACCGGTGCCGGTTCGCGAGACATAAACCATTGCGACCGGCCTCGGCGTGTCGTCACAGCCGGTTATGTGTCGCGGTCGATGGGCGGCGGCGGGGCCGCCAACCCGTACAACCACTAGGCTGGCGGGGTGTTTGAATCGCTGTCCGACCGGTTGACCGGTGCACTTCAGGGACTACGCGGCAAGGGTCGACTGACCGACGCCGACATCGAGGCCACCACCCGCGAGATCCGGCTGGCGCTGCTGGAAGCCGACGTGTCGCTGCCCGTGGTGCGGGCGTTCGTCACCCGGATCAAGGACCGCGCCAGGGGCGCCGAGGTCTCGGGTGCGCTCAACCCGGCGCAGCAGGTCGTCAAGATCGTCAACGAAGAGCTCATCGGCATCCTGGGCGGCGAGACCCGCCAGCTGGCCTTCGCCAAGACACCGCCGACCGTGGTGATGCTCGCCGGTCTGCAGGGTTCCGGTAAGACCTCGCTGGCCGGCAAGCTGGCCGCCTGGCTGCGCGGCCAGGGGCACACCCCGCTGCTGGTGGCCTGCGACCTGCAGCGGCCGGCCGCCGTGAACCAGCTGCAAGTCGTCGGTGAGCGCGCCGGGGTCCCGGTGTTCGCGCCCCACCCGGGCGAGTCCCCCGAATCGGGTCCCGGCGACCCGGTCGCCGTGGCCGCCGCCGGGCTCGCCGAAGCCCGCGCGAAGCACCACGACGTCGTCATCGTCGACACCGCCGGGCGCCTGGGCATCGACGAGGAGCTGATGGCCCAGGCCGCGGCCATCCGCGACGCCGTCAACCCCGACGAGGTCCTGTTCGTGCTCGACGCGATGATCGGGCAGGACGCCGTCACCACCGCCGAGGCGTTCCGCGAGGGCGTCGGCTTCACCGGCGTCGTGCTGACCAAGCTCGACGGCGACGCCCGCGGTGGCGCCGCGTTGTCGGTCCGCGAGGTGACCGGCGTCCCAATCCTTTTCGCCTCCACCGGAGAAAAACTGGAGGACTTCGACGTCTTCCACCCGGACCGGATGGCCAGCCGCATCCTGGGCATGGGCGACGTGCTGAGCCTGATCGAACAGGCCGAGCAGGTCTTCGACGCCGAGCAGGCCGAGGCCGCCGCCGCCAAGATCGGCACCGGCGAGCTGACACTCGAGGACTTCCTGGAGCAGATGCTCGCCATCCGCAAGATGGGCCCGATCGGCAACCTGCTGGGCATGCTGCCCGGGGCCGGGCAGATGAAAGACGCGCTGGCCCAGGTCGACGACAAGCAACTCGACCGCCTGCAGGCCATCATCCGCGGCATGACGCCCGAGGAGCGGGCCGACCCGAAGATCATCAACGCCTCGCGGCGGCTGCGCATCGCCAACGGGTCCGGCGTCTCGGTGTCCGACGTCAACCAGCTGGTCGACCGCTTCTTCGAGGCCCGCAAGATGATGTCGTCGATGCTCGGCGGCATGGGCATCCCCGGCATGGGCCGCAAGTCCGCGACCCGAAAGGCCAAGGGCGCGAAGGGCAAGAAGGGCAAGAAGGGCGGACGCGGTCCCACTCCGCCCAAGGTCCGCAACCCGCTCGGCGCCGGGATGCCCGGCATGCCGGCCGGGTTCCCCGACCTGTCGCACCTGCCCGAGGGCCTCAACGAGTTGCCGCCCGGGTTGGCCGACTTCGACCTGTCCAAGCTCAAGTTTCCGGGCAAGTCGTGACGATCGCGAGCGCGGCGGAGCCGGGCGAAGCGGGTCGTCACGGTAGGAACTAGCCCGCCGTGCGCATGCACGTGCGAGGTGTCGGGCTGCCCGACGAGACGCCGAGCGAGCTCTGGATCGTCGACGGCCGGATCAGCGCCGAACCGGTCGCCGGCGCCGACACCGTCTTCGACGGCGGCTGGATCCTGCCCGGCCTGGTCGACGCGCACTGCCACGTCGGCCTCGGTGAGCACGGCGAGATCCCGCTCGACGACGCGATCGCCCAAGCCGAAATCGAACGCGACGTCGGTGCGCTGCTGTTGCGAGACTGCGGCTCACCCACCGACACCCGCAGCCTCGACGACCACGACGACCTGCCCCGCATCATCCGGGCCGGGAAACATCTGGCCAGGCCCAAGCGCTACGCGGCCGGCTTCTCGCGCGAACTGGAAGACGAGTCGCAGCTGCCCGAGGCGGTCGCGCAAGAGGCGCGCCGCGGGGACGGCTGGATCAAGCTGGTCGGCGACTGGATCGATCGCAGCGTCGGCGACCTCGCCCCGCTGTGGTCCGACGACGTGCTCAAGGCCGCGATCGAGACGGCGCACGCCCACGGCGCCCGTGTCACGGCGCATGTCTTCAGCGAGGACGCGCTGCCCGGCCTGATCAACGCCGGCATCGACTGCATCGAGCACGGCACCGGCCTGACTGACGACACCATCGAGCTGATGGTCGAGCGCGGCACCGTCCTGGTTCCCACGCTGGTCAACATCGTCGAGAATTTTCCCGGCATCGCGAACGCCGCCGCCGCGAAGTACCCGACCTACGCCGCCCACATGCGCGACCTGCATGCCCGCGGCCCGGGGCGGCTCGCCGCGGCCCGCGACGCCGGCGTGCCGATCTATGCGGGCAGTGACGCGGGCACCATGGTCGCGCCCGGGCGCATCGCCGACGAGGTCGAGGCACTCAAGGGCATCGGGATGAGCCCGACCCAGGCCCTGGGCTCGGCGTGCTGGGAAGCCCGCCGGTGGCTGGGACGCCCCGGCCTCGATCACGGCGCGTCCGCGGACCTGCTGTGCTATTCCGACGACCCGCGATCGGGCGCTGACGTGCTGTGCCGGCCCGACTTGGTGATCCTGCGCGGCAAGGTTTTCCCCCCTTCGGCGTAACCCCCGCGCGGCCGCGAGGACTGTGTCCGCGTGGCCTACCGCGGGCCGGATGCCCGTTGCCGAGTTCGCGTCGGCCCTGGTCAGGGGCGCGCCACGCCGAAGCGCAGAAAAGATTGCGAGTACTTGCTATCTATGTTACGGTCTGTTTCACACGACGACTGGAGGCAAAAGTGGCGTACGACGTGATCATTCGCGACGGGCTGTGGTTCGACGGCACCGGCGGTGCACCGCAGACCCGCACGCTGGGCATCCGCGACGGCGTGGTGGCCACGGTGTCGGACGGCCCGATTGACGAGACGGGTTGCCCCGAGGTGATCGACGCGGCGGGCAAGTGGGTGGTGCCCGGCTTCATCGACGTGCACACCCACTACGACGCCGAGGTGTTGCTGGACCCTGGCCTGCGGGAGTCCGTGCGCCACGGCGTCACCACCGTGTTGCTCGGGAACTGCTCGCTGTCCACCGTGTACGCCGACTCCGAGGACGCCGCCGACCTGTTCAGCCGCGTGGAGGCCGTGCCCCGCGAATACGTCTACGGCGCTTTGGAGAACAAGACCTGGTCCTCGGCGGCGGAATACATCAAGGCGATCGACGACCTGCCGCTCGGCCCGAATATCGGCTCGCTGCTTGGCCATTCGGACCTGCGGGCCGCGGTGATGGGCCTCGACCGGGCCACCGACGCCGCCGTGCGGCCCACCGACGCCGAAGTCGAGCGGATGGCAAGCCTGCTCGACGAGGCGCTCGACGCCGGGGTGCTCGGCATGTCGGGCATGGACGCGGCCATCGACAAGCTCGACGGTGAACGCTTCCGGTCGCGGGCGCTGCCGTCCACCTTCGCGACCTGGCGCGAGCGGCGCAGGCTGATCAAGGTACTGCGCAAGCGCGGCCGCATCCTGCAGAGCGCCCCCAACGTGGCCAAGCCGGCCACCGGGATGCTCTTCTTCCTCGCCAGCAGCCGGATCTTCAATCGGGGCAAGGGCGTTCGCATGAGCATGTTGGTATCCGCCGACGCCAAGTCGATGCCGCTGTCGGTATACGTCTTCGGCCCGGGGACGCGCCTGCTCAACAAGATCCTTGGCGCCAGCGTCCGTTTCCAGCATCTGCCGGTGCCGTTCGAGCTGTACTCCGACGGGATCGACCTGCCGGTCTTCGAAGAGTTCGGCGCCGGGACGGCCGCGCTGCACCTGCGAGACCAGTTGCAGCGCAACGATTTACTGGCGGACAAGGAATATCGCCGCCAGTTCCGGCGCGAATTCGACCGCATCAAACTCGGCCCATCGCTGTGGCACCGCGACTTCCACGACGCGGTCATCGTCGAGTGCCCCGACAAATCGTTGATAGGCAAGAGCTTTGGCGCCATCGCCGACGAGCGCAAGCTGCACCCGCTCGATGCATTTCTCGACGTGCTGGTCGAGAACGGCGAACGCAATGTCCGCTGGACCACGATCGTCGCCAACCATCGCCCCAAGCTGCTCGACGCGCTCGCCAAGGAGGGCAGCGTGCACATGGGCTTCTCGGACGCCGGCGCGCACCTGCGCAACATGGCCTTCTACAACTTCCCGCTGAAGCTGCTCAAACGCGCCCGGGACGCCCACCGGGCCGGCGCGCCGTTCATGTCGACCGAACACGCGGTGCATCGCCTGACCGGCGAACTGGGGGAGTGGTTCGGCATCGACGCCGGCACGCTGCGCCAGGGCGACCGTGCGGACTTCGTGGTGATCGACCCGGCCGGCCTGAACGAGGCGGTCGAGGGCTACTACGAGGAGGAGGTGCCCTTCTACGGCGGCTTGCGGCGGATGGTCAACCGCAACGACGACGCCGTCGTCGCGACGGGCGTGGGC
The DNA here is from genome assembly GCF_001667625.1 of Mycobacterium sp. E1715. Lineage (NCBI taxonomy): Bacteria > Bacillati > Actinomycetota > Actinomycetes > Mycobacteriales > Mycobacteriaceae > Mycobacterium > Mycobacterium sp. E1715. The sequence continues at coordinate 22,359 of NZ_LZJJ01000440.1, read as the reverse complement.
GGTGCCGTGGTCTTCCGCGCGGGCCGGTTCCGCGAGGGCTACGGCCATACCGTGAAGTCGGGCCGCTACCTGCGTGCGGGCCAGCGTCACCGGGGCCAGAGCCCCGCGAAAATCGGGGCCTGACGTGGCCAGAACCCAACAGCAGCGTCGTGAGGAGACGGTGGGCCGGCTTCTCGACGCCTGCATCGACACCATCATCGAGGTCGGGTACGCCCGGGCGTCGGCCGCCGTGATCACCAAGCGGGCGGGGGTGTCCGTGGGTGCCCTGTTCCGGCACTTCGAGACGATGGGCGATTTCATGGCGGCCACCGCGTCCGAGATGTTGCGCCGTCAGCTCGAGACGTTCACCAAACGGGTCGCCGAGATACCGCCCGATCGGCCGGCGCTCGAAGCCGCGCTGGCGATCCTGCGCGACGTCACGGCCGCCCCCAGCAACGCGGTGCTCTACGAGCTGCTGGTCGCCGCGCGGACCGACGAAAAGCTCAGGGACACCTTGCAAAACGAGCTGCGGCAATACTCCACGAAGATTCTGGAGGCGGCCCGCACCCTGCCCGGCGCCGAGAGCTTTCCCGAGGAGACGTTCCCGGTTCTGGTGGCGGTGCTGACCAACGTGTTCGACGGGGCCGCCGTGGTGGAGGGGGTGCTGCCGCAGCCGCAGATCGCCGAGCAACGGATCCCGATGCTGATGACGCTGCTGTCCGCGGCGGCGCCGGGCGCGGACCTATAGCGAGCCGATGCCGGACTCCGGGTTGAGCGCGAATCCCCAGTCGAACAGCGTCGCGGCCTGGTCCCAGTAGCTCGGGCCGCCGGCTTTCACCAGGCCGTACATCATGGCTATGACCAGCCGCCGGCCACCGCGCGCCGCCGCGCCGACGAAGGTCTTGCGCGCGGCGTCGGTGAACCCGGTCTTGCCGCCGATCGCGCCGGGGTAGCGCTGCAACAGCTCGTCCTGGTTGACGATCGGCTGATCCCCGTGATCGCCGGGGAACATCGCGGACGGCTCGGCGGTGATCTGGGCGAACACCGGATTGGCCATCGCGGCGCGGAAGATGACGGCCAGGTCGTGCGCCGTCGAGGACCCGGATCCGCCTGGCCCGTCGAGGCCGGACGGCGTCGCGGCGTGGGTGCTGGTCGCGCCGAGGGAGGCCGCCTTGGCGTTCATCTTGGCGACCGTGGCGTCGGGTCCGCCCAGCATGTGCGCCAGCGTGTTGGCCGCGTCGTTGCCCGAGACCAGCAGCAGGCCGTCCAGGAGCTGGCGCGCGGTGTAGAGGTGGCCCGGTTTGACGCCGACGCAGTTGCACTCCACCTGGGTGTCGGCGGTATCGGCGACCACGGTGGAATCCAGGCTCACCTGGTCCAAGGTCACCAAAGCCAACAGCACCTTGATGGTGCTCGCCGGCGGGTGGGCCACATTCTGGTCGCGGCCGGCAAGCACCTGACCGCTGTCCAGGTCGGCGACGATCCAGGTCTGGGCCGGGCCGTCCGGTATCGGCATCGAGCCGACCGGCTGCATGCTGTCTGCCCAGGACGTGGGGACGGTGGCGCTGCACGCCCCGACCGTCAGCAGGGCCGCTGCTGCGGCCATGACCTTGCGCATGGGCCGAAAGTCTAACTTCCTGGCCTTTTCGGCGACGATTTTCGTCTACTGTCCGATGCATGTTGAGCCTGGCCGAGATTTCCGACCGCTTAGAGATCCAGCAGCTGCTGGTGGACTACTCCACCGCGATCGACAACCGTCGCTTCGACGACCTGGACAGGGTCTTCACCGAAGACGCGTACATCGACTACACCGCCCTCGGCGGCATCGAGGGCCGCTATCCCGAGGTCAAGAAGTGGCTGTCGGAGGTGCTGCCGAACTTCCCGGTGTACGCGCACATGCTGGGCAACTTCTCGGTGCAAATCGACGGGGACAAGGCTTCGTCGCGGGTGATCTGTTTCAACCCGATGGTGCTCGGGGGTGACAAGGATCAGGTGCTGTTCTGCGGGCTCTGGTACGACGACGAGTTCGTCCGCACGCCCGAAGGCTGGCGGATGACCCGGCGGGCCGAGTCCAAGGTGTTCCAGAAGGTCATGTAGACGCGGCAAGGTTGAGCCGGCTCAGCCATTTCGCTACGGGAGGCACCATGAGGCGCAGCATCGACGGCTGAACTGGGCACACGATCATGAAACGATCCTTTTTAGTAGGGCTGGCGGCGGGACTGCTGGGCGGAGCTTCGATCGTCTTGGCGCCAAACGCCGGCGCCGGCTGCCTGTATGGCGGGTTGTCCGTCAGTAGGTGTGACGGACCGGTTGATCCGGACGGCAACTGGCAACGCTGCGTGGTGTTCTACTCCGCCTATGGTGGGTCGGGTTCCCGCGGCGCCACACGCTGCGACATGATGGGTCCTGACCTGCATCCATGGGGTTTCGAATTCAGTAACCCACCCACGCACATCGACGACTGAGCGCAAATTTCTGCTTGGGCACGGCTGTCTGGCACAATGGGCGGCTGTCCGCAGCGCGATCACGATCGCGTTCCGGTCATCACACTCGAGGCAAAACCGGACCCGGGCATCCCGCCCCGGTTGCTGAATTGCAGCGTGACACACACAGGAGAACTCGCTTAACCATGGCTGTGAAGATCAAGCTCACCCGGCTTGGCAAGATCCGCAATCCCCAGTACCGCATCGCCGTCGCCGACGCGCGGACGCGGCGCGACGGTCGCTCCATCGAGGTCATCGGTCGCTACCACCCGAAGGAAGACCCGAGCCTCATCGAGATCAACTCCGAGCGTGCCCAGTACTGGCTGTCCGTGGGCGCTCAGCCCACCGAGCCCGTCCTCAAGCTGTTGAAGATCACCGGCGACTGGCAGAAGTTCAAGGGTCTGCCGGGCGCCGAGGGCCGGTTGAAGGTGGCCCCGCCCAAGCCGAGCAAGCTGGAGCTGTTCAACGCCGCGCTGGCCGAGGCCGAGGGCGGCCCGACCACCGAGGCCGCGAAGCCGAAGAAGAAGGCGCCGGCGAAGAAGGCGGCGAAGGCCGCCGAGCCGGAGGCCGCCGCGCCCGAGGCCGCCGCGCCGGAGGCTCCTGCTGAAGCCGCGCCGGCCGAGACGGCCGCCGAGGGCGGCGAGCAGGCCGAGTCGAGCACGGAAAGCTGACGCGGCGATGAGCACGGTCGTCGTTGACGCGGTCGAGCACCTGGTTCGCGGGATCGTCGACAACCCCGACGACGTCCGGGTGGACATGGTGACCAGCCGTCGCGGCCGAACTGTCGAGGTCCACGTCCATCCCGACGACCTGGGCAAGGTGATCGGTCGTGGCGGCCGCACCGCGACCGCCCTGCGCACGCTGGTCGCCGGTATCGGTGGCCGCGGCATCCGCGTCGACGTGGTGGACACCGACCAGTAGCCGCTCATGGAACTCCGTTGGAGTTGACCGTCGGGCGCGTCGCGAAAGCGCACGGCATCGGCGGCGAGGTCGTCGTCGAGATCCGCACCGACGACCCCGGCTCGCGCTTCGCGCCCGGTAATACCCTGCGCGGCAGGTCATCCCGCGGTGGCGGCGGTGAACGCGACTTCGTCGTCGAGAGCGCGCGCGAACACGGTGGGCGGCTGCTGTTGCGTTTGGCCGGGGTGACCGACCGGGACTCCGCCGACGGGCTGCGCGGCACCCTGTTCGTCGTCGACTCCGATGACCTGCCGCCCATCGACGAGCCGGACACCTACTACGACCACCAGCTCGAGGGCCTGCACGTCCGGACCGCGACGGGCCAGGACGTCGGTGTCGTCGCCGAGGTGCTGCACACCGCCGGCGGCGAGCTGTTGGCGGTGCGCCGGGGCGACGGCGGGGAAGTGTTGGTGCCGTTCGTCGCCGCGATCGTCACGTCGGTGTCACTCGACGACGGTGCCGTGGAGATCGATCCACCCGAGGGCCTACTGGATCTGGCATGAGAATCGACGTCGTCACCATCTTTCCCGCCTTCCTCGACCCGCTGCGGCAATCGTTGCCGGGCAAGGCGATTGGTTCGGGCCTGGTCGACCTGCGGGTTCACGACCTGCGGAGGTGGACGCACGACGTGCACCGTTCGGTCGACGACGCGCCCTACGGCGGCGGTCCCGGGATGGTGATGAAGGCGCCGGTGTGGGGCGAAGCTCTGGACGAAATCTGTTCGGAGCGAACCGTTTTGGTCGTTCCGACACCAGCCGGCTCGTTGTTCACGCAGGCCGACGCCCAGCGGTGGAGCGCCGAGGAGCACCTGGTGTTCGCGTGCGGTCGCTACGAGGGTATCGACCAGCGGGTCGTCGAGGATGCCGGCCGACGGATGCGGGTCGAGGAGGTCTCGATCGGCGACTACGTCCTGCCGGGTGGGGAGTCGGCGGCCGTGGTGATGATCGAATCCGTGGTGCGCCTGCTCGACGGAGTGCTCGGTAATCCCGCCTCGCACCTGCAGGATTCGCATTCGCCGGCCCTGGACCGGCTGCTCGAGGGCCCCAGCTACACCCGCCCGCCGAGCTGGCGCGGGCTCGACGTTCCCGAGGTCTTGCTATCCGGCGACCACGCGCGGGTCGAGGCCTGGCGGCGGGAGGTTTCGCTGCAGCGCACGCGGGAACGGCGCCCCGAGCTGCTGGACCCCTCCGATTAGAGGCCCCGCCGCAGCGGGTCGATCCGGCCTTCGGGAAATATCGTCTTGACCGCCCGGGTGATGGTCTCGCGGGCGGTGGCGTCGTCGGCGGGCTGCAGGGACTGCACCACCATGATGTAACGACGGTCCGCGCCGATCACGCCGGTCGACAGGTGCATCCAGTCGCTGCCGATGCAGCACATCCAGCCCTGCTTGACCGCCACCGGTTCTGCGTACAACCCCTCCGGGATGCCGAAGCGCTGCGGATAGCCGTCGAGCCCGTTCGGGGTGGACTGGGCCAGGTCGTCGACGATGAGCTTCGCCTTGTCCGGCGGCAGCCCGCCGGACCCGTCCAGCAGCATCTCGTAGTAGCGGACCAGGTCGGTCGTGGTGCTCATGGTGTTCCACCAGCGTCCGTCGCCGGGCGGCGTGGTCGACGCCAGGCCATAGCGGGCCGCGACCGCGGTGATGATCGCATTCTGGCCGCCCTGGGCCCAGAACCGCTCGGCTGCGCCGTCGTCGGAGGACTGCAACATGATGTCCAACGCCTGGCGGTCGTCGGCGCTCAGCGCGGCCTTGCCCTCGGATTCGTGGAGCAGCAGGTCGTCGGCGATGAACAGTTTGGCCACCGACGCGGTGCCGATGACCTGGCTGTTGCCGGTGGAGACCAGCTGATGCGTCTTGCGATCGAGGATCGCCACCGACAAAGCGGCGCCGCTGGCTGCGGCTTCGTCCGTCGCCTGCTGCACCCGCGCCTGGAGTCCGACGGGCCCCGCGCTGGCCGGCTGCTGCTCCTGCTGCGTTGGCTTGACCGCCTCGAGCATCAGCTGCGCCCTCTGTGGCGGCGGCTGACGCAGGCCGCGGTCGGGGGTGACGTACACCGGGAAGTTGTAGACCTTGGCCTGTACCTTCGCCTCGCAACCGGCGGCCACCACCAACGCCACCGCCGCTGTGGCGGTGAACAAAGTCAGCGGCCGAACGCGCATTCCTCTCCTCCGACTGGCTCGGACGCACCGAAGTGCACAAGCGCGGGCCGCGTCGCGCCACCTGATCCGGCCGTCACGCATGGTCCGGTAGCGCGTTCTGGCCCCAGTCATATGTACCATTCACCAGCGTGTTCGGCTCGCTGTGAACCGCCTCGGAAGCTGTGATTTTCATGGCAAGCGCCCCGTCTGGCACAATTGACCAGTTGTCTCCAGCGGTTGCCGGCCGGCCGGGCCGCTTCCCGCCTGCTGCGAGATACGCGCAAGTTGCCCAAAACCATCGGCTTGGCGACCGCCTCACACCCCAGGTGAGGGCTGTCCCCGCAGGCCGCGACCGCAAGGAAGTGCCTTCTCAAGATGAACCGCCTGGACTTCGTCGACCAAGCGTCGCTGCGCGACGACATCCCGGTTTTCGGCCCGGGCGACACCATCAACGTGCACGTCAAGGTCATCGAGGGCGCCAAGGAGCGCATCCAGGTGTTCAAGGGCGTGGTGATCCGCCGGCAGGGTGGCGGAGTCCGCGAGACGTTCACCGTGCGCAAGGAAAGCTACGGCGTCGGCGTCGAGCGGACCTTCCCGGTGCATTCGCCGAACATCGACCACATCGAGGTGGTGACCCGTGGCGATGTCCGCCGCGCCAAGCTGTACTACCTGCGCGAGCTCCGCGGCAAGAAGGCCAAGATCAAGGAAAAGCGCTGAGCTGGGACGGCCGGGCGGCAGTCCCGGTCGGTTTACAGCGCCACAATCTGCGCTGGCTACTCTGATCTCGTGACCGATCCCACGGACTCATCTGAGCCCCAGTCCGCCCAGTCAGAGCCGAAGGTCTCCACCCGCATCCCGGACCCGCCCGAAGGCGAGGCGCCGAACGCCGCCCAATCGATTCCCGAACCCGCGGACGCGCCCGACCCGGATGCTCCGGAGCGCACCAAGCGATCCGCCCTGCGGGAATTCGCCCTGCTGGCGGTCATTGCGGTGGCGCTCTATTACGTGATGCTGACCTTCGTGGCGCGGCCCTACCTGATCCCGTCGGAGTCGATGGAGCCGACGTTGCACGGCTGCGCCGGCTGCGTCGGCGACCGGATCATGGTCGACAAGGTCACCTATCGCTTCGACCCGCCGCGCCCCGGCGACGTCATCGTCTTCAAGGGGCCGCCGTCGTGGAACCTCGGCTACAAGTCGATCCGGTCCAACAACACCGTGCTGCGCTGGGCGCAGGACGCGCTGTCCTTCATCGGCTTCGTGCCTCCCGACGAGAACGACTTGGTCAAGCGGGTCATCGCGGTCGGCGGGCAGACGGTGCAGTGCCGCGCCGACACCGGGTTGACGGTCGACGGCAAGCCGCTCAAGGAGCCCTACCTGGATCCGGCCACCATGATGGCCGACCCGTCGGTGTACCCGTGCCTGGGCAGCGAGTTCGGGCCGGTCACCGTGCCGCAAGGGCGGCTGTGGGTGATGGGCGACAACCGGACGCACTCGGCGGACTCGCGCGCCCACTGCACCAGCGTTCCGGCCGAGGCGCTCAAGGGCGTGTTGTGCACGGGCGACCCGACGTCGGGGACCGTGCCGGTGTCCAACGTGATCGGCAAGGCGAGGTTCATCGTGTGGCCACCGGGGCGCTGGGGCGGCGTGTCTTCAGTGAACCCGCAACAGCATCAGTAGCCATGGCCACGACGTGGCCGCCGCGGACGGTGATCCGCAAATCGTCGGGATTGCGCACCCTGGAATCCGCGCTGTACCGCAGCGGGTTGGGCCCGGTCGCGGGCGTGGACGAAGTCGGTCGCGGCGCCTGCGCCGGCCCGCTGGTGGTGGCCGCCTGTGTGCTTGGCCCGGGGCGACTGGAAAGCCTTGCAGCACTTGATGATTCGAAAAAGCTGACCGAGGCCGCGCGGGAGAGGTTGTTCCCGCTGATCCGTCGCTACGCGCTGGCCTACCACGTGGTGTTCATCCCTCCGGCCGAGGTGGACCGGCGCGGCGTGCACGTCGCGAACATCGAGGGCATGCGTCGCGCCGTCGCGGGCCTGGCGGTGCGACCCGGCTACGTGCTGAGCGACGGATTCCGCGTCCCCGGGCTGCCGGTGCCGTCGCTTCCGGTGATCGGGGGCGACGCGGTGGCGGCCTGCATCGCCGCGGCCAGCGTGCTGGCGAAGGTGAGCCGGGACCGGCTGATGGTCGCCATGGACGCCGACCACCCGGGTTACGGCTTCGCCGAGCACAAGGGCTACGGCACGCCGGCGCACAGCGTGGCGCTGACGCAGCTGGGGCCCTGCCCCGAACACCGCCATTCGTTCATCAACGTTCGGCGGGTGGCCATAGGGTCACAAGGGTCGGGTGGCCGCGTGGTGGCCGAATGCAGACCGGACCTCCGCCCGCGCGCGGCGGATATCGGTGAGGAAAGATGGGACCAGGATTCCCTGGGCGGAACGCCGGGGAAGTGTTTCTCCGAGAAGGACGTCTGAACAGATGAGTGCCGAGGATCTCGAAAAGTACGAAACCGAGATGGAGCTCTCGCTATACCGCGAATACAAAGACATCGTCGGACAGTTCAGCTACGTCGTGGAAACCGAGCGGCGGTTCTACCTGGCCAACAGCGTCGAGATGGTGCCGCGCAACGCCGACGGCGAGGTGTATTTCGAACTCCGGCTGTCCGACGCCTGGGTGTGGGACATGTACCGGCCGGCCCGGTTCGTCAAGCAGGTACGGGTGGTGACGTTCAAGGACGTCAACATCGAAGAGGTGGAAAAGCCTGAGCTGCGGCTGCCCGAGTAGCCGGGCCTAGCCTTCTTCCGGGGGCGGCAGCTGGCCGCGCCTCTCGATGACGACCCGCGCCACGTCGGCCAGCTTGATGTTCAGCGACTGGGAATGGCGGCGCAGCAGTTCGAACGCCTGGTCCTCAGTCATGTCGTGCAGCAGCATCAGCATGCCGACCGCCTTGCCGATCTCGCGGTTGCTCAGCAGTCCCCGGCGCAGGCTGCTCGCGTCCTCACCCTTGGCGACCGCGTTGATGGCCACGCTGGCGAACGAGGCGAGCACCGCCGCACGCCCGGCCGCCTCGGAGTCGAACACACCTGCGGTGTCGCTGAAGAGGTTGAGCGCGGCCGCTTTGCGTTTGTCCACCAGCAGCCGAAAACCCATCGCCCCGCGCACCGGGGTCTCCGCCACCAGCACCTTCGCCAGCTTGGGCCACAGCGACGGCGTCCTGAGGTCCGGGTCGATCTGTGGGGTTTCCTCCTCGATCGCGTCGATGCACGGCCCGTCGCCCGAACGCCGTTCCAGCTCGTCGACCTGCTGGGCCAACCGGTCGCTCGCGCCGACGGTGACATAGCTGTCGCCGTCGCGCACCAAGAGGCTGGCGTGATCGCAACCGGGGACGATCAGGGTGGCGGCGACGCAGATGGCCGCGTACATCTGACCGGCGTCCGAGCCCTGGTAGATGATCTCGGCCAGCGCGGCGAAGACGGTCCCGGGGTCGGCCTTCTCCCCGCCGGGCGTCGGTCGGCCTGCGGCCGTCGATTCGTCCCCCATGTGTGCCTCATTCCCTGTGCAATGCACTCTGACCCCGCGTTCGATCGCCGTAGATTATCGGTCTTGCGGGCGCGCCTCACACGCTGTTCGGCGCGATTGCGACGAATTGCACGCGCCCGGCCCGCCGGTGCGCGGACCGCCAGAATCGTTCGCCGACAATACGGGTACCCGCGCGTCCGGCGCTCACGATTTGCGCCACCGGGCGAGATGGTCTGGGTGACGTTTCCCACCCCTGGTTTCGGCGGGCCACCGACGGGAAAAAGCGTTGGGGTGGGAATTACCGTCGCGGTGACCGGGCCGACCGGCGAGATCGGGATGTCGGCGGTGACGGCGCTGGAGCGCGAACCGGCCGTGGACGCCATCATCGGGATGGCCCGCCGCCCGTTCGACCCGTCTTCGCGCGGCTGGCAGAAGACCACCTACCAGCAGGGCGACATCCTGGACCGCGAGGCCGTCGACGCCCTGGTGGCCCAGACCGACGTGGTGATCCACCTGGCCTTCATCATCATGGGATCGCGGGAAGAGAGCGCCCGCATCAACCTGCAGGGCACCCGCAACGTGTTCGAGGCGACGGTCGCCAGCGAGCGGCCCAGGCGCCTGGTGTACACGTCCTCGGTGGCGGCCTATGGATATCACCGCGACAACCCCGACCCGCTGACCGAGGACGCGCCGGCGCGGGGGTCCGAAGAGCACTATTACTCCGAGCAGAAGGCGGCGTGCGAGGCCCTGCTCGGCGAGATCACCAAGGACTCGCCGCTGGAGGTCTTCGTGTTGCGGCCGTGCATCGTCGCCGGCCCCAACGCCACCGCCCTGGCCGATGCGATGCCGTGGAACCAACTGCCCGGCCCGATGCGCGCAGTGGTCAAGGCGGTGCCGATTTTGAAGCCGGTCGTCCCGGACCCGGGCTACCCGCTGCAGCTGGTGCACCACGACGACGTCGCGAGCGCGATCGCGTTGGCGGCCACCACGCCGGCGCCCCCCGGGGCGTACAACATCGCCGGCGACGGTGTCGTCACGGTCGCCGACGTGGCCAGGGCGCTGGGTGGGCGCCCGGTCCGGGTTCCCGCCGTCGCAGCCTCCGCGGCGTCGGCGGCGCTTTCGCGGGTGCCGCTCGTCCCGTCCATGCTGGAATGGCTCCACACCGCGCGCACGTCGATGGTCATGGACACCACGAAGGCGCGCACCCAACTCGGCTGGCGGCCGGTCCACACCTCGGCGGAAACCCTGACCGCGCTGGCCTCGGCGCTATGAGGCCGGGGTAGTTTTGCTGCGTGAGTTCTCAGCGCTCCGCCGCAATACCCGCCGACGGTGAAATCGCCTCGTGCGGCACGTAACTGCGCGCCGGAGGGTGACGCACCTGGCTGCCGGCGAAGCGATCACCCGGCCGGAGACGCTGGTCGTCGAGGAGCCGCTCGAGATCCGGGTGAACGGCGCGGCGGTCACCGTGACCATGCGCACGCCGGGGGCGGATTTCGAATTGGCTCAAGGCTTTCTGCTCACCGAGGGCATCATCGCCGGCCGCGACGACGTGCAGAGCATCCGCTATTGCGGCGGTGCCGTCGACGGCACGAACACCTACAACGTCCTGGACGTGACCTTGGCCGCCGGCGTCGCGGCACCCACCCTCGACGTGACCCGAAACTTCTACACCACCTCCTCGTGCGGAGTGTGCGGCAAGGCGTCGCTGGATGCGGTGCGGGTGATCGGTCGTTTCGCCCCCGGGGCGGATCCGGCGACTGTCGCGGCGGCCACACTTGAAGCGATGCCGGGCCAACTCCGTTCCGCGCAAAAGGTTTTCGACAGCACCGGCGGGCTGCACGCGGCCGCGCTGTTCGGGGTCGACGGGACGATGTTCGCGGTGCGCGAGGACGTCGGCAGGCACAACGCCGTGGACAAGGTCATCGGCTGGGCGCTGGAGCAGCGGCGGGTGCCGCTGGCCGGCTCGGTGCTGCTGGTCAGTGGGCGGGCCTCCTTCGAGTTGACGCAAAAAGCGGTGCTGGCCGGGATTCCGGTGCTGGCCGCCGTGTCGGCGCCGTCGTCGCTGGCCGTGTCGTTGGCCGAGGAGTCGGGCATCACATTGGTCGCCTTCCTGCGCGAGGACTCGATGAACATCTACACCAGGGCCGATCGCATCGGCTAGACGGTGTCGGCCGACTGTGGATGAGCGCGGCACTGGGGATAACCGGCCGCGTGGACGGCTCACACGCGCCGCTGTGGCCCGCCGTGTCGGGGCCGGCCCGCACAGTTGCCGGCATGACGACCGAAACGACGATGACCCGGATCCAGCTCGGCGCGCTCGGTGAGGCGCTCGCGGTTGACCATCTGGCGAGGGCGGGATTGCGTGTTCTGCAACGCAACTGGCGTTGCCGCTACGGCGAACTAGACGTCATCGCCTGCGACGACGCCACCCGCACGGTGGTGTTCGTCGAGGTGAAGACCCGTACCGGCGACGGCTACGGCGGGCTGGCGTACGCGGTCACCGAGCGAAAGGTCCGTCGGCTGCGCCGCCTGGCCGGGCTGTGGCTGGCGGGCCAGGACACGCGCTGGGCGGCGCTGCGCATCGACGTGATCCGGGTGCGGATCGGGCGCCGGCGGACGCCCGAAATCACCCATCTGCAAGGGATCGGCTGATGGCGCTCGGCCGCGCGTTCTCGGTCGCCGTCCGCGGAGTGGATGGACAGATCGTGGAAATCGAAGCCGACATCACCTCCGGACTGCCGGGCGTTCATCTGGTGGGTCTGCCCGACGCCGCACTGCAGGAATCCCGTGACCGGGTCAGGGCCGCGGTCACCAACTGCGGCAACGACTGGCCGATGGCGCGGCTCACGCTCGCGCTCTCGCCGGCGACGCTGCCCAAAATGGGGTCGGTCTACGACATTGCCCTGGCCGCGGCCGTCCTGTCGGCGCAGCGAAAGAACCCGTGGGACCGCCTCGAGAAGACGGTGCTGCTGGGCGAGTTGTCGCTGGACGGCCGGGTGCGCCCCGTGCGCGGTGTGCTGCCGGCGGTGTTGGCCGCCAAGCGCGACGGCTGGCCTGCCGTCGTCGTCCCGGTCGACAACCTGGCCGAGGCCAGCCTTGTCGACGGCATCGACGTCTGGGGCGTGCGGACGTTGCGGCAGCTGCAGAAATGGCTTGCCGGGTCCATCGCCCTGCACCACCGCATCACCACGACGGCCATCCCGCCGGAACCCTCGGTGGATCTGGCCGATGTGGTCGGGCAGACCCAGGCGCGCTTCGCGGTGGAGGTGGCGGCCGCCGGGTCGCACCACCTCATGCTCACCGGGCCGCCGGGCGTCGGCAAAACCATGCTGGCCCAGCGGCTCCCGGCTCTGCTGCCGCCGCTCTCGGAGAGCGAGTCGCTCGAGGTCACGGCGATCCATTCGGTGGCCGGGCTGCTGTCGGGGGAGACGCCGCTGATCACCACGCCGCCGTTCGTGGCGCCGCATCACAGCTCCAGCGTCGCGGCGCTCGTCGGCGGCGGCTCGGGCATGGCGCGCCCCGGCGCCGTCAGCCGCGCGCATCGCGGTGTGCTCTTCCTGGACGAATGCGCAGAGATCAGTGTCAGCGCGCTGGAAGCCTTGCGAACTCCCTTGGAGGATGGGGAGATTCGTCTCGCGCGGCGCGACGGTGTCGCCTGCTACCCCGCGCGGTTTCAGCTGGTGCTGGCGGCCAACCTGTGCCCCTGCGCACCCGCCGATCCGCAGGACTGCATCTGTGCGGCCGCGGCCAAGCGCCGCTACCTCGGCAAGCTGTCCGGTCCACTGCTCGACCGGGTGGACCTGCGGGTGCAGATGCACTCGGTGCGCGCGGGCGCGTTCTCCGGCGGCGAAGCCGAATCGACGGCACAGGTTCGGCTCCGGGTGGCCCAGGCCCGCGCGGCGGCGGCCCAGCGGTGGTCACCGTATGGATTTCGGACCAACGCCGAAGTGAGCGGGGCGCTGTTGCGCCGAAAGTTCCGCCCCGGCAACGCGGCGATGACTCCGCTGCAGAAGGCCCTGGACCGTGGTGCGCTCAGCATCCGGGGCCTGGACCGGACGCTGCGGGTCGCGTGGAGCCTGACCGATCTCGCCGGCGGGGTATCGCCCGGGCCCGAGGAGGTCGCCGCCGCGCTCAGCTTCCGTCAGCCGGGGGCGCAGCGATGAGCGCCGACCGCAAATCACCAGTACGCCTTGGTCAGCCAGTCGTTGTGCCCGCCGCGGACCGCTATCGCGACGGTCACCAGGATGGCGAACGCCCGGGCGAACTGCGCCATCGCGCGGCCGCGCTCGCCGCGCTGTTCCATGTCACGCAGCGCGACGAACGCGAGGACGCCGCTCAGGATCGGGATGGGCAGGCCGCACCAGCTGACCAGGCTCAGCGCGAACGCCGCGATCGCCCAAGGGTTTACCGGGCGGGCGGGCGCCGCGAGCTGGGTCGGCGAGCAGACGATCATTGTTTGCTCCGTTCGTTGCCGGCCGCGCGATGGCGAATGGGGGTCGACGACAACACATTCGCGTATGGGGCTAAACGAATCCTTGGCGGATTCTTGGAAGCCGCAGCGCCCCAATGCTGACGGCGGTCGACGATCCGGCGCTGCGCGCCTGGGCGTACCTGTCCCGGGTGGCCGAGCCGCCCTGTGCCGGGCTGGCCACCCTGGTGCGGTCCGTCGGCCCGGTAGAGGCGGCCGACCGGGTGCGCCGCGGCGTGGTCGACGACGATCTAGCGCGGCACACGGAGGCGAGGCGCGAAATCGACTGCGCCGCGGCCGACCTCGAGCTGCTCGCCCGCCGCGGGGGACGGTTGATCACGCCCGACGACGACGAGTGGCCGCTGCTGGCATTTGCCGCGTTCGGCGGCGCCTCGGGCAGAGCGCGCGGCGCGGCCCCGATGGTGTTGTGGGCGCAAGGTCCGATTCGGCTCGACGAGGTGGCGCACAGGGCGGCCGCCGTGGTGGGCACGCGGGCCGCGACGGCATATGGCGAGCAGGTCGCCGAGGACTTGGCGGCCGGGCTGGTGCAACGCGAGGTGGCCGTCGTCTCCGGCGGCGCCTACGGCATCGACGGGGCCGCGCACCGGGCGGTGCTCAATGCTGACGGCGTCACCGTGGCCGTCCTCGCCGGGGGACTCGACATCCCGTATCCGAGCGGCCACACCACGTTGCTGCATCGCGTGGGCCAACACGGGTTGCTCTTCACCGAATACCCGCCGGGCGTTCGGCCCGCGCGCCACCGATTCCTGACCCGCAACCGACTGGTGGCCGCCGTCGCGGGGGCCGCGGTGGTGGTCGAAGCGGGGCTGCGCAGCGGAGCGGCCAACACCGCCGCGTGGGCGCGGGCGCTGGGGCGGGTGGTCGCGGCGGTGCCCGGGCCCGTGACGTCGTCGGCGTCGGCCGGCTGCCACGCGCTGCTGCGCGACGGCGCCGAGCTGGTCACCCGGGCCGACCACATCGTCGAGCTCATCGGCCGCATCGGGGAGCTGGCCGCCGAGGAACCGCGCCCGGCGACCGAGCTCGACGGGCTGAGTGACGGCGAACGCCGGGTGTACGAGGCGCTGCCGGGCCGCGGCGCCGCAACCGTCGAACAGCTCGCGATTGCGTCGGGGCTGGCGCCCGAGCGGGTGTTGGGGCCGCTGGCCATGCTCGAGCTGGCCGGGTTGGTGTGTCGTCAGGAGGGCAAGTGGCGACTTCCCCGGGCCTCGAGCGGCCGAGCTGCGTCGACGCCGCGGCTCGTATAGTCGACGGGGGTCGGGCGGGGACAGGAGGACAAGTGGCGGGTCGACCTCTGCAACGCTTCGAGGTTGTCGATACCAAGGAGCTCACACCGCACATGGTCGCGGTCGTGCTGGGCAGCAAGGACTTCGACGCCTTCGTGCCCAGCAAATTCACCGACTCCTACGTCAAGCTGGCGTTCGTCGCCGACGACGTCGACGTCGCGGACTTGCCGCAGCCGTTGACCCTCGACAGCTTCGCCGGCCTGCCGCCCGAGAAGCGGCCGTCGGTTCGGACCATGACGGTCCGCCGCGTCGACAGCGCCGCCGGTCAGCTCACGTTGAACATCGTCACGCACGGCGAGCACGGGATCGCGGGCCAGTGGGCGGCCGCGGCGCAGCCCGGCCAGCGGATCTTCCTGATGGGTCCCGGCGGTGCCTACACCCCCGATCCGGCCGCCGATTGGCATCTGCTGGCCGGTGACGAATCGGCGCTGCCGGCGATCGCCGTCGCCCTGGAAGCGCTGCCACCCAGCGCCGTCGGCAAGGCGTTCATCGAGGTGGCGGGCCAGGAAGACGAGATTCCCCTGACGGCGCCGGAAGGCGTCGAGGTGCATTGGGTTTATCGCGGCGGCCGGGCCGACCTGGTCCCCGAGGACCGCGCAGGCGACCACGCCCCGCTGATCGAGGCCGTCACCACCACGCCGTGGCTGCCCGGGCGGGTGCACGTGTTCGTCCACGGCGAGGCGCAAAGCGTCATGCACAATCTGCGGCCCTACATCCGCAAGGAGCGCGGCGTTGACGCGAAGTGGGCGTCGTCCATCTCGGGCTACTGGCGGCGCGGCCGCACCGAAGAGACCTTCCGGCAATGGAAGAAGGAACTGGCCGAGGCCGAGGCCGGGGCTTCGTAGCGGGTTCGTCGGTCCGATCGCCGGCTGGCATCCTCTACTTCCATGGCGCATTTCGGCGATTACCAGAACGAGATCTACTTCCAGGGTCTGGGCGGGGTCGCGCCCGCGCTGCCGATGGCCTTCGCGGAGCTGGAGGCCCGGGCGGAACGGGCGATGTCGCCGTCGGTGTGGTCCTACGTCACGGGTGGCGCCGGCGACGAGCGCACCCAACGGGCCAATCGCGAGGCATTCGACCGCCGGGGCTTGATGCCGCGGATGTTCGTCGGCGCCGCCGAGCGTGACCTGTCGGTCGAGATGTTCGGCCTGACGCTGCCGTCGCCGGTGTTCATGGCCCCGATCGGCGTCATCGGCATCTGCGCTCAAGACGGCCATGGCGACCTGGCCACCGCGCGCGCCGCGGCGGCCACCGGTGTCCCGATGGTCGTTTCCACCCTGACCGCCGACCCACTGGAAGACGTCGCCGCCCAGTTCGGCGACACGCCCGGCTTTTTCCAGCTGTACACGCCCAAGAACCGCGAGCTCGCCGCGAGCCTGGTGCAGCGGGCCGAGGCCGCCGGCTACCGGGGCATCATCGTCACGCTGGACACCTGGGTTCCCGGCTGGCGTCCGCGCGACCTCAGCACGGCGAATTTTCCGCAATTGCGCGGGCACTGCTTGGCCAACTACACCAGCGACCCGGTCTTTCGCGCCGGCCTGGCACGCCCGCCCGAGGAAGACCCGCAGGCCACTGTGCTGCAGTGGATTACGACCTTCGGCAATCCGTTGACGTGGGCCGACCTGCCCTGGCTGCGGTCGCTGACCAAGCTGCCGCTCATCGTCAAGGGCATCTGCCATCCCGACGACGCCCGACGCGCCAGGGACGGCGGCGTCGACGGTATTTATTGCTCGACGCACGGCGGACGCCAGGCCAACGGCGGCCTGCCGGCGCTGGACTGCCTGCCCGGGGTGATCGAGGCGGCCGACGGGCTGCCGGTGCTGTTCGACTCGGGCATCCGCAGCGGCGCCGACATCGTCAAGGCGCTGGCGCTGGGCGCGACCGCGGTGGGGATCGGCAGGCCGTACGCGTACGGCCTGGCATTGGGCGGCGTCGACGGCGTCGTCCACGTGCTGCGTTCGCTGCTGGCCGAAGCGGACCTGATCATGGCGGTCGACGGCTATCCGACACTGAAAGATCTCACCCCGGACACGCTTCGGCGCGTCGACTGAACCGGGTCCCCGGCTCCTGCGAACGTTGCAGGCGTGGAGGCCATCCTCGAGGAATTCGACGAATACCTGTCGCTGCAATGCGGCCGCTCGGCGCACACCCGCCGGGCCTACCTCGGTGACCTGCGCTCGCTGCTGACGTTCCTCGAGAGCCGCGGCGCCGCGCTGGACGGGCTGAGCCTGCCGCTCCTGCGCTCCTGGCTGTCCGCCTCGGCCACGGCGGGAGCGGCGCGCACGACGCTGGCCCGTCGCACGTCGGCGGTCAAGGCGTTCACCGCGTGGGCCGCGCGGCGTGGCCTGTTGGCCGGGGACCCGGCGGCGCGGCTGCAGGTGCCCAAGGCGCACCGCACGCTGCCGGCGGTGCTGCGCCAAGATCAGGCGCTCGACGCGATGGCCGCCGCGAAATCGGGTGCCCAACAAGGTGATCCGATGGCGTTGCGGGACCGGTTGATCGTCGAGATGTTGTACGCCACCGGGATTCGGGTGAGCGAGCTGTGCGGCCTGGACATCGACGACGTGGACACCGGTTATCGGCTGGTGCGGGTGCTCGGCAAGGGCAACAAGCAGCGCACCGTGCCGTTCGGGATGCCGGCCGCCGAGGCGCTGCGCGCCTGGCTCGACGAGGGCCGCCCGGCCCTGGTGACCGCTGAGTCCGGTCCGGCGCTGTTGCTGGGCGCGCGGGGCCGCCGGCTCGACGTGCGCCAGGCCCGCACGGTGGTGCACCAGACGGTCGCCGCGGTGGACGGCGCCCCCGACCTGGGCCCGCACGGGCTGCGGCACAGCGCGGCGACGCATCTGCTGGAAGGTGGGGCCGACCTGCGGGTCGTGCAGGAGCTACTCGGCCATTCCAGCCTGGCGACGACCCAGCTCTACACCCACGTCGCCGTCTCCCGGTTGCGGGCGGTGCACGATCAGGCCCACCCGCGGGCGTGAGCCGGCGATTCCCGGGCGTCACTTCCGCCCCGGCGCCGGGAAGCCCCGAGGCACGAGGGTCCGCCCTCCGGCCGGAGACGGGTGTGGCTGGGGGCACGGCCCGCACGCTCAGCCCCGCAGCGGCTTGAGCCGGATCGGCGTCGATTTCACCAGGCCCAGCGGATCGACGTAATGGGCGCCGGACGCCGGGCCCCACATCGCGCCCCAGTGCAGGCAGGCCGCCGCCCGGCAGCCGGCATGCCCGGGCTCGAGCGAGCCGATCACGGTCCGGGCCGTCACCGGCTGGCCGACCCGCACCGCCGCCCGGACCGGCTCGTAGCTGGTGCGCAGCCCGCCGGGGTGGGCCAGCGACACCACCGGGCGCCCCGCCAGCTGACCGGCGAACACCACCGTGGCGGTGCCCGCCGCGTACACCGGCTGACCAGGGACGCCGGGCAGGTCCACCCCCCGATGCCCCGGCCGCCAGTCCGGGGACGGGGCGTCGAACCCCCGGGCCACGGCGGGCGGCGGGCGCAGCGGCCAGTCCAGGCGGGCGTCGTCCGCACCCGCCGGCGCCGCGCCGAGCACCGTCAGCCACGCCAACAGCCACCAAACCCGTCGCATCGGCTCAGTTGAGTGGGCCACCGACGCCGTCGCCACTCAGGTGCGGCCGGTGCTGTGCAAAACCACCAGCTGAGTCCGTGTAAACTGCTGGTCGCAGCTCGTTCGCGGGCTGACTTCGCGCGTCCGCCCCGCGTCTCCCGTTCCACTAGGAGTTCGCACCGCGTGCCGGGCGGTCCCCGCCAGGGTTTCCTGGCGAGGTCCGGCATCGCAGCAGGCGCCAGGGCCCGGCTTCACCCGATGCCGGGCGACAACCGACACACGTAAGGCACACGCATGGCCGTCGTAACCATGAAGCAGCTGCTCGACAGCGGCACCCACTTCGGGCACCAGACCCGTCGCTGGAATCCCAAGATGAAGCGGTTCATCTTCACCGACCGCAACGGCATCTACATCATCGACCTGCAGCAGACGCTGACCTTCATCGACAAGGCGTACGAGTTCGTCAAGGAGACCGTCGCCCACGGCGGCACCGTCCTGTTCGTCGGCACCAAGAAGCAGGCGCAGGAATCGGTTGCGGCCGAGGCCACCCGCGTCGGCATGCCGTACGTGAACCAGCGCTGGCTGGGCGGCATGCTCACCAACTTCTCCACCGTGCACAAGCGGCTGCAGCGCCTCAAGGAGCTCGAGGCGATGGAGCAGACCGGTGGCTTCGAGGGCCGCACCAAGAAGGAAATCTTGATGCTGACCCGGGAGAAGAACAAGCTGGAGCGCAGCCTCGGCGGTATCCGCGACATGGCCAAGGTGCCGTCGGCGATCTGGGTCGTCGACACCAACAAGGAGCACATCGCGGTCGGCGAGGCCCGCAAGCTCGGCATCCCGGTCATCGCGATCCTGGACACCAACTGCGACCCCGACGAGGTCGACTACCCGATCCCGGGCAACGACGACGCCATCCGCTCGGCCGCGCTGCTGACCAAGGTGATCGCCTCCGCGGTCGCCGAGGGCCTGCAGGCCCGCGCCGGGGTCGGCCGCGGCGACGGCAAGCCCGAGGCGGAGGCCGCCGAGCCGCTGCCCGAATGGGAGCAGGAACTGCTGGCCTCCGCCGCTGCCAGCGCCCCCACCGACGCCGCTGCGGGCGCACCCGAATCGACACCAGACCCTTCATAGGAAGGCTGACATGGCCAACTTCACCGCCGCCGACGTCAAGAAGCTTCGTGAGCTCACCGGCGCCGGCATGCTCGACTGCAAGAACGCGCTGGCCGAGAGCGACGGCGACTTCGACAAGGCCGTCGAAGCGTTGCGCATCAAGGGCGCCAAGGACGTCGGCAAGCGCGCCGAACGCGCCACGGCCGAGGGCCTGGTCGCCGCCCAGGGCGGCGCGCTGATCGAGTTGAACTCGGAGACGGACTTCGTCGCCAAGAACGCCGAGTTCCAGAAGCTCGCCGACGACATCGTCGCGGCCGCGGCCCAGTCCAAGGCCACCGACGTCGACGCGCTGAAGGCCGCCAAGGCCGGCGACTCCACGGTCGAGCAGGCCATCGCCGACCTGTCGGCCAAGATCGGCGAGAAGCTCGAGCTGCGTCGCGTCGCGTACTTCGACGGGACGGTCGAGGCCTACCTGCACAAGCGGGCGGCCGACTTGCCCCCCGCCGTCGGCGTCCTGGTCGAGTACCAGGGCTCGGATTCCGAGGCCGCGCACTCGGTCGCGCTGCAGATCGCCGCCCTCAAGGCGCGCTTCCTGTCCCGCGAGGACGTTCCTGAAGACGTCGTGGCCAGCGAGCGCCGTATCGCCGAGGAGACGGCCAAGGCGGAGGGCAAGCCGGAGCAGGCGCTGCCCAAGATCGTCGAAGGCCGGCTGAACGGTTTCTTCAAGGACGCGGTGCTGCTGGAGCAGCCGTCGGTGTCCGACAGCAAGAAGACGGTCAAGGCCCTGCTCGACGAGGCCGGCGTGACGGTGACGCGGTTCGTGCGCTTCGAAGTGGGCCAGGCCTAAGTCCCGCGCGAAGGCGGGCTAGCGTCGATTCATGCGACACGTGCATGCGTTCGGCGACGACGCCCTCGGTGATCTCGACGGGGTCGGCCTCGCCCACGCGATACAGGCCGGCTGGGTCAGCAGGGCGGAGGTCGTCGAGGCGGCGATCGCCCGCACCGAGGCCGTCGATCCGGTGCTCAACGGTTTGGCGTATGCGGCCTTCCAACAGGCCCGGGACAGCGCGTCGGGCAGCCCTGCCGACGGCTTCTTCAGCGGGGTCCCGACGTTCCTCAAGGACAACGTCGACATCGCCGGCCAGCCGACGATGCACGGCACCGACGCGTGGACGCCGTGGAATGCCACCTCCGACGGCGAGTTCACCCGGCTGTTCCTGGCCACCGGGCTGGCACCCGTGGGAAAAACGCAGCTGTCGGAATTCGGTTTCAGCGCGTCCGCCGAGCACCCCCGGCTGGGGCCGGTCCGCAACCCGTGGAACACCGACTTCAGTGCCGGCGCATCGTCGTCGGGCTCTGGGGCATTCGTCGCCGCCGGCGTGGTGCCGATGGCCCACGCCAATGACGGAGGCGGATCCATCCGCATCCCCGCCGCCTGCAACGGCCTCGTCGGGCTGAAGCCGTCGCGTGGGCGGCTGCCGCTGGACCCGCACCTGCGCCGGATGCCGGTGGGCATCGTCGCCAACGGTGTGGTCACTCGATCGGTGCGCGACACCGCGGCGTTCTACCGGGAGGCCGAACGCATCTGGCGTAATCCGAAACTGGCGCCGATCGGGGATGTCACCGGTCCCGGCAGGCAGCGGCTGCGAATCGCCGTGCTGACCCGCTCGGTGCAACGGGACTGCAGCCCGCAGGTGCGCGAGCTCACGCTGAAGTCGGCCGGTCTTCTCGAGGAGCTCGGCCACCGCGTCGAATACCTCGAAGAGCCCCCGGTGCCGGCCAGTTTTGTCGACGACTTCGTGTTGTACTGGGGCTTCCTGGCGCTGGCCCAGGTCCGCACGGGGCGCCGGATGTTCGGCGCGACCTTCGACCGCAGCAGGCTGGACAGCCTGACCCTCGGTCTGGAGCGCCACACCGCCCGCAACATGCACCGACTGCCGCTGGCGATCATGCGCCTGCGCCGAATCCGTAGGCGCACCGCAAGATTCTTCGGCACCTACGACGTCGTGCTGACCCCGACGCTCGCCGACGAGACGCCCCGCATCGGATATCTGGCACCCACCGATTACCACCAGGTCATCGAACGACTGATCGACTGGGTCTCGTTCACCCCGCTGCAGAACGTCACCGGTGAGCCGGCGATCTCGCTTCCGTTGGCCCAGTCCGACGAAGGCATGCCGGTGGGCATGATGCTCTCGGCCGACATCGGCCAGGAGGCGCTACTGCTCGAGCTGGCCCACGAACTCGAAGAGGCGCGGCCGTGGGCCAGGATCCAAGCCGCTTAGTCGCCGGTCAGTCGGAACCGAGCTTGTCGAGCATTCGTTTGAACTCGCGCTGCTGACTCTCGGTCAGCTTGGCCAGGATGCGGGCGTCGGCGGTCCGCACCGCGCCTTCGGCGCGTTTGAGCAGGGCGCGGCCCGGGCCGGTGAGCGTGGCGGGCAGCGCGCGGCCGCTGGACACCGACGTCGGGCGCGCCACGGCGCCAATGTCTTCCAGCTTGCGCAGCACCGTGTTCATCGCCTGCGGTGTGACGCCGGCCTGCCGAGACAATTCGGCGCTCGACATCCCCGGAAGGATGGAAAGCATTCGTAGGCAGACGAATTCGGGCAGCGTCAGGCCCAGCGGGCCCAACACCGCGGAAACCTCCGGTCGCAGCAAACTGGCCACCCGGTAGAGCAGGTAACCAAGCGGGGCATCTTCGGCCTGAACCATGTCAATCATCTTGACATATTTCGCCCGGCGGGAGGCGGGGTTCGGCGACGCAAAGTGCTCGGCAATTCGTCCTTCTTCGGCTTGCCGCCTTTCGTCGTCTTCGGCATGGAATCCTCCTCGGGTGC
>NZ_LZJJ01000439.1:0-1379 GCF_001667625.1 Mycobacterium sp. E1715 | reverse complement strand
GAGTCGGACGGTTCGCCGCAACGAATCCAAATCGCCTGTGCCCGTGCAGTTGCGGTACCCGGCATCCGACCGATCGGGAACGGGTCACGCCTCGCTCAGGGCGTCGCCGAACCCGCGCACCACGCGGCTGTGTTGACTTTCGGCCAGCGCCTGTCCGGCTCCCAGCAACAGCACCATAGGCCAATCGAGGATTTGGATCGCCGCCAGTGCGGCCAGCCCACCGTAGAACGCGAGGCGGTCGGGGCGGGGGATCCGCACCCGCCCGAGTAGCGGAACATCAAGGCGCATGCTCTCGGCATCGCGGATACGCTCCGACGGTCGCAGGGGCGCCGGACCGTATTTGTCGAGCCCATGCGCTACCGATCCAGGCTTGGGGCCGGTGCGTTCTGGCATGCCGTCCTCCCATCGTGCGGTTCTGCGTACTCGCGCAGGGCTTCCCCCGTCGGCCGCACCGAAACGTGTGCCGGCCCGTGATGTCGGGTGGCGGCGGCGCTATTGTTACCACCCGAAGTCAAGGAGGACTCAATGCGCACCTTCGAATCAGTGGCCGATCTCTCGGCCGCGACCGGTGAAACGATCGGGCACAGCGATTGGGTGACCATCACCCAGGAGGACGTCAACCTGTTCGCCGACGCGACCGGCGATCACCAGTGGATCCACGTGGATCCGGAGCGCGCGGCCGCCGGGCCCTTCGGGGGGACGATCGCCCACGGTTTCATGACGCTGGCGCTGTTACCCCGCCTCCAGCACCAGATCTACACCGTCAACGGCATCAAGCTCGCAATCAACTACGGCCTCAACAAGGTTCGTTTTCCCGCCCCCGTGCCGGTCGGTTCCCGGGTGCGCGCGCAGACATCGCTGGTCAGCGTCGACGACGTCGGAAACGGCGCCGTGCAGGCGACCATGTCGACGACCGTCGAGATCGAGGGCGCACCCAAGCCGGCGTGCGTTGCCGAAAGCATCGTCCGCTACATCACCTGACGCCCCCGTGACGCCATGCCGCGAGGCATAAACCACGGCGACGTTTGACGGCGTGTCGCCGCCAAGGTTTATGTGTCGTGGGGAGCCGGGTCAGAACTCGGCGATCGAATGCTCGAGCCGCTCGGCCAGCCGGGCCTGGGCCTCGGCGCGGCGGGTGGGGATGTGGGCCGAGGGGAATGGCGTTGGCACGGGCTGATATTCGCGCAACGTCCGGCGCGCCACCGTCATCTTGTGTAGTTCGGTGGCGCCGTCGGCGATGCCCAGCGACTCGGCGGCGACCAACATCTTGACGAACGGCATCTCGTCGGACACCCCGAGCGCACCGTGCAGGTGCATGGCCCGCTGTACGACGTCATGCAGCACCTGGGGCATGGCGACTTTCACCGCGGCGATGTCCC
>NZ_LZJJ01000438.1:0-3517 GCF_001667625.1 Mycobacterium sp. E1715 | reverse complement strand
GCCTGCTGAATTGGGAAGACGTCATCGACCGCAACGCGCTGGGCTTCGACCAGCTCAAGCCGCCGGGGCTGGCCGAACTGTCGGCGCTCGGCGCCGACGGCAACCCGATCGCGCCCGCCGACGCCGCCCGCAACCGCGGGCGCGAGATCACGGTCGACTGCGACCACGGCCCGGTGATCGCGGTCGCGGGCCGGTTCGTGCACACATCGATCCGCACCACCGTGGGCGCGCTGCTCGGCGGCGAGCCCATCGCCGCGCGCGCGTGCGACCCCGACCCGGTCGCGCTGCCTGCGGGCCAACAGGAGCTGCTGATCAGCCCGGGCGCCCAGTTCGTCGTCGACGGCGCCGAGCTGACCTCGCGCGCGGCCGCGCCGGTCGCGCCCGCCGCCGTCGCGGTTCCGGTGTGGCGGGCGTGGGGGCCGGACCGGCGCGAGGTGCAGGCGCCGCCGTCGTCCACCTCGCGGGTGCTGGTCGTCCCTGAAAGCATCAACCCCGGCTGGGTCGCGCGCACCAGCAGCGGGACCCGGCTGACCCCGGTCGCCGTCAACGGCTGGCAGCAGGGCTGGGTGGTGCCCCCGGGGGACCCCGGCACCATCACGCTGACCTTCCCGTCCAACGCGCCCTACCGCGCGGGGCTCGCGGTCGGTCTGGCCTTGCTGCCGCTGTTGGCCCTGCTCGCGCTGTGGCGCACCCGCAGCCGGCGCGCCGACGATGCGCCCGCCCGGCCGTGGAACCCGGGGGCGTGGGCGGCGGTCGCGGTGGTGGCCGCCGCGGCGGTGGTCGGCGGGGCGGCGGGCGTCGTCGTGGTGGGTGCGGCGTTGGGGCTGCGATACGCGCTGCGCCGCCGCTTCGACGGCGCCGCGATGGCGCTGAGCGCGGGCGGTCTGATCCTGGCCGGGGCCGTGCTCTCGCGCCATCCCTGGCGATCGGTGGACGGCTACGCCGGCCATTCCGCGAATGTGCAGCTGCTGGCGCTGATTTCGCTCGCGGCGCTCGCCGCGTCCGCGGTGGCGCTGCCCGATCGGGCCCGTGGGCCAGGTGACGAATAGCCGTCGAGGGTATTGGCTGGCCGTTTGCCGGCTGATTGACTGGATATGCGGGTCTGTGTGACCGACACCGTCCGAGGAGTTACGGCCATGGGCTGGTTTTCCGCACCCGAATATTGGCTCGGCAGAGAGGTGCTCGAGCGGGGCGCCGCGGTGGTCTACCTGCTTGCGTTCGTCGCGGCCGCGGCGCAGTTCCGGGCGCTCATCGGCGAGCACGGAATGCAGCCCATCCCGCGGTTTTTGGCCGGGCAGTCGTTCTGGCGGACCCCCAGCCTGTTTCACCTGCGGTACTCCGATCGCCTGTTCTCGGCGGTGGCCTGGTTCGGGGCGGTTCTGTCGGCGGCGGTCGTCGCCGGCGCTGCCGATGCCGTGCCGCTGTGGGCCGCGATGTTGATGTGGCTGACGCTATGGGTGCTCTACCTGTCGATCGTCAACGTCGGGCAGACCTGGTACGCGTTCGGCTGGGAGTCGCTGCTGCTGGAGACCGGCTTTTTGATGATCTTTCTCGGCAATTCCCAAGTGGCGCCGCCGGTGTTGACGCTGTGGATGGTCCGGTTGCTGCTGTTCCGGGTCGAGTTCGGCGCCGGGTTGATCAAGATGCGCGGCGACCCGTGCTGGCGCGACCTGACGTGTCTGTACTACCACCACGAGACGCAGCCGCTGCCCGGGCCGTTGAGCTGGTTCTTCCACCACCTGCCGAAGCCGCTGCATCGAATTGAGGTGGCGGGCAACCACTTCTCGCAGCTGATCGTGCCGTTCGGGCTGTTCGCGCCGCAACCGGTGGCCGGCGTCGCGGCGGCGATCATCGTCGTCACCCAACTGTGGCTGGTCGCGTCGGGCAACTTCGCCTGGCTCAACTGGGTGACGATCCTGTTGGCGTGCAGCGCCATCGACGACTCTTTGTTCAGGGCGCGCCTTCATCCGGCGTTCTCGGCGACGCCGGTGTGGTTCGCCGCGCTGGTGATCGCGTTCACCGCGGCGGTGTTGTTCATGAGCTACTGGCCGGTGCGCAACATGTTGTCCAAACGGCAGCGAATGAACATGTCGTTCAACTCTTTTCATTTGGTCAATACCTACGGCGCGTTCGGCAGCATCGGTCGCGTTCGCCGCGAGGTGGTGATCGAAGGCACCGACGAAGCTCACCCCACCGAGCAGACCGTCTGGAAGGAATACGAATTCAAGGGCAAGCCCGGCGCGGTGCGCCGGCTCCCCCGCCAGTGGGCGCCGTACCACCTGCGGCTGGACTGGCTGATGTGGTTCGCCGCCATCTCGCCCGCCTACGCGCAGCCGTGGCTGACGCCGTTGCTGCAGCGACTGCTGCGCAACGACCGGCCCACACTGCGCTTGTTGCGGCGCAACCCATTTCCGGATGCGCCGCCACGTTACGTGCGCGCGCTGCTGTACGAATATCGCTTCACGACGCCCGCCGAGCTGCGCCGTGAGCGAGCCTGGTGGCATCGAACGCTGATCGGCGGGTACGTCCGGCCGATGGCGCTGGCGGCGGCGGATTCCGCAACAGGACGGGGCTAACGGGCCGCGGGCTCGTCGAGCAGTTGCAACCGCGCGTCGAGCAGACGCGGGTAGTACCAGTAGTAGCCGGCGAGATATGCGAACGCCACCGCCAGCAACAGGATTCGCAACGTGAAATGCTTTGCGTCACCGATGAAGCCGAAAACCTGCACCGAAACGAGAATCCAGCAAGCGGTGATCATCAGTTTGGCGGAACCCGCGATCGAGTCGCGGGCCCGCTCGATCAGTTGCCTCGCCGCGTCACGCGTTGCCGGATCATCGGGAAGGGCGCCCGAACGCATCGCCTCGGACACGTGGCGACATTCGGCGAATGACAGCGTTCCGAGTGTGGGCCGCAGCCCCGCCATGCGGCGCACCGAGCCGAGCGCGGTGGCCAAGCCGATCACCAGTGCGACGATCGCGACGGTGATCCACCACGGTGCGCTGGTCCAGTGCGACCGGGACGGCCCGCTGGGATAGTCGCCGATCATCACGAGCGGTGCCAGGCCCAGCATCACCGCCAGGGCGTACAACGGCCACTGCAGCCACCAGGGTCTCAGCGACAGCCACAACGACACAGACGAAACCTTAGCGAAGCGCGGCCCACGCTATGCCGCGTCGGGATGACCAGGTGGACTCAAACCACCAAACCAGCCACCCCACGGACAGAAAGGCCTGCACACTCGCGCAAAGATCTGCGTATTTGGGGCGATGCCCTCAACTCAGGTCCTCGACCAGAATGTCGTTGACCGTCTTGAGATCCTCAATCGCCTGGTGCGCATACGAGTCCGCCAGATCGAGATCGACCGGGGTGGAGTTCGGCCCCAACGACATGCACATGTGCATCGCAGTGTGAAAGTCGTTGATCTGCTTTTGCAAGGCGGTGGTCAGGGCGGGGTCCGGCGTGGGCAGGTGGGCCTGCAGGCCGGTGGCTTGTTCGTCGTGGACCGCCGAGCAGGCCG
>NZ_LZJJ01000437.1:0-2301 GCF_001667625.1 Mycobacterium sp. E1715 | reverse complement strand
GGGACGGCGCAGCCGAGCGATCCGGACCTGCCTTTAGAACGTGTTGACCTTGTCGAGGCTGACGAACATGCCGTGGCCGGTGTGGTCGTTGGTGAAGCGGGTGCCGTCGGCGGTGGCGTTGATCGTCCAGCCGGCGGCGTTGTAGGTCTTGTAGTCGATCTGCACGGTGGGAATGGCGCCGAGGTTGCCCAAAACCCACTGCACCTTGCCGGCCGAGTCCACGCTGACGCCGTTGGCGTGTTCGCCGTCCTGCAGCGGGGAGTTGGTGAACGGCGCTTCGCAGCCGACGGTGTCCTTATTGATCTGGCAGCGGGTGGTGCCCGACTTGGTTTCGATGAAGACGTAGCCGTTCTGGTCCGGCGGCAGCGGGATCGCGCCGGCCGGTGCGGTCGGGTTGGCCGGCGTCGTCGGCAGGCCCGGGGCTGGGCTGGCCGTCGGGGCCGGCGGCGCTGCCGACGGCCTGGGGGTGGGGAACGTGGGTTCGACCGGGCCAACCCCCGGCGCGGCGACCGGCCGGCCTGCGATGGTGCTGGAACAGGCGTCGATCAGTGCCGGGCTGACCAGCACGGGCGCGATCAGCAGGGACCCACCGGCAAGGCTCCACCGTGCCCTTTGCGAAAACCGCACGCGCCACTCCCGATTATCAGCAATATTGGGAAATCAGATTACGCGCGCAGTAACGAAATCCCGTGCAACCGCGCAGCTGTCGATGCCACGCCGATGGTGAACCTTTATCGCTGCGTGACCGACTGGGTCTCGGCGGCCCGGCGGGCGGCGGCGACGATGCCCTGGTAGCCGGTGCACCGGCAGAAGTTGCCGGACAGGCCCTCCCGGATCTCGTGGTCGCTGGGATCGGGGTTGTCGCGCAGCAGCGCGGTCAGCGACATGACGAAACCCGGCGTGCAGAAGCCGCATTGCAGCCCGTGGCACTCGCGCAGCGCCGACTGCACTGGCGACAGCGTGCCGTCGGGTTCCGCGACCCCTTCGACCGTCGTCACCTCGGTCCCGTCGGCCTGCACCGCGAACATCAGGCACGAGCGCACGGCCGCGCCGTTTAGCAGCACCGTGCAGGCCCCGCACGCGCCGTGCTCGCAGCCCAGATGGGTGCCGGTCAGCCCGCACTTCTCGCGCAGGAAGTCGGCCAGCGTCATCCGCGGTTCGACCACGGTGGTGACCGGAGTTCCGTTGACGGACAGTTCGATTGGGTGTTCAGGCATTGTCGGCCCCCGTGGCTGCTTCGGCTGTAGCTCGTGTCCAGGCGCGGGCGGCCATCGTGGCGCCGACCTTCAACCGGTACGCCGCCGTCCCCTGCAGGTCGTTGGGAACCTCGTCGAGCCCGCTCATCGCGGCCCGGCCGATCTCCTCGGGAACCAGCTCGCCGACCGGCCTTCCGAGGGCCGCGACCTCGGCCGCCGTCGCGCGCCGGACCGTGGACCCCATGCCCAGCAGCCCGATCGCGCAGCGCGACACCCGGTCCTGGTCGTCGAGCTGGACGGCCACCAGTGCGCCGGCGATCGCGAAATCGCCGTGGCGGCGCGAGAATTCCTCGACGGCGAACCCGCATCTGCCGTCCCAGATCGGGAACCGCACCCCGGTCAGCACCTCGTCGGAGTCCATGGTGGTTTCCCAGACGCCGGCGAAGAAGTCGGCGGCGGCGATCTCGCGCCGCCCGCCTGGCGACTGGACCTCCATCACCGCGTCCAGCGTCAGGGCGACCGCGGGGTATTCGCCGGCGGCGTCGGCGTGCGCGATCGACCCGCCCAGGGTGCCGCGGTTGCGGATCTGGAAGTGCCCGACGAACTGCGTCACCCGGGCCAGTAGCGGAACCGCTTGGCGCACTTCGTCATCGGAGCCAACGGCGGCCTCGGTGGTGCCGGCGCCGATCCACAACTCGGCACCCCTGCGGTCGATGCCCTGCAGCTCGGGCAGCCGGGAGATGTCGATCAGGTGGTCGAAGTAGGCCAGCCGCATCGCCAGCATCGGCACCAGGCTCTGGCCGCCCGCCAATATCTTTGCGTCGTCGCCCAATTCGGCCAGCAGGCGCACGGCGTCGTCGATGCTGTCGGGCCGGTGGTAGTCGAACGCGGCCGGCTTCATCGTTGCACCGCTTCCAGCAGGGCCGCGATCGACGCCGGGCTGGCCGGCAGACGGGTGACCGTCACACCCAGCGGCGCGAGCGCGTCGTTGATGGCGTTGATCACCGCCGGCGTCGAGCCGATGGCCCCGCCCTCGCCTGCGCCCTTATAGCCGCCGGGCCCCGGTCCGGGTATCTCGACGTGGCCGAATTCGATCGGCGGCACC
>NZ_LZJJ01000436.1:0-13749 GCF_001667625.1 Mycobacterium sp. E1715 | reverse complement strand
CCCCGCCCAGCGCGACGTCCTGGTGGTCACCTTCGCCTCGGCGTGGCCCTGAGCGACGGTATCGTTGCCGCGGTGATGCCCGTATTCGTCGACGTCGACACCGGCGTCGACGACGCGCTGGCGCTGATGTACCTGTTCGCCAGCCCGGACGCCGACGTGGTCGGCATCGCCTCCACCGGGGGAAACGTTGCGGTGCAGCAGGTTTGCGAGAACAACCTGGGCCTGCTCGAGCTGTGCGGGCGCACCGGCGTGCCGGTCTCCAAGGGCGCCGAGGAGACCCTCACCGGGCCGATGAGCCTGCCGTCGAAGGTTCACGGCCCTCGCGGACTGGGCTATGCCGAACTGCCAGCCACCGATCGCCGGCTCACCGTCCACGACTCGGCGACCGCGTGGGTGCGCGCCGCGCGCGCCCATCCCGGTGAGCTGATCGGCGTGGCCACCGGCCCGCTGACCAATCTGGCGCTGGCGCTGCGCGCCGAGCCGGCGCTGCCGACGCTGGTGCGCCGGCTGGTCGTCATGGGCGGCTCCTACGATCACCGCGGCAACACCACCGCGGTGGCCGAATGGAACATCAGCGTGGACCCCGAGGCCGCGGCCGAGGTCCTGGACGCCTGGGCGACCGTTGAGCCGCAACGGCTTCCGATCCTGTGCGGCCTGGATCTGACCCGCAAGGTGGCGATGACGCCGGAGCACCTCACCAGGCTGGCCGCCGCTGCCGGGTCGACGACGACGCCGATGAGCGCGGGCGACAAGCCCGGCACGCGGTCGACCGCGTCCAACGCGTTGATCCGGGTGATCGAGGACGCGATGCGGTTCTACCTGGAGGCCTACCACGACATCGGCCACGGCTTCCAGGCGCACCTGCACGATCCGCTGGCCGCCGCCGCGGCGCTGGACCCGGGGCTCGTCACCATCCGGCCCGCGACGGTGGACATCGAGCTGACCGGCACGCTGACCCGCGCCATGACCGTGACCGACTGGTCGGGGCGCCGAGAACCCAACGCGCTGATCGGGATCGACGTGGACGCGGCGGCCTTCTTCGACCGGTTTATCGAACGGGTTGGGAGCTTCGCCCGCCGGTTATCCAACACCCCATGAAGATCCGCCTCATCGAAGTTCTGCGCGCGGGGTGGGGTGCCGCGCTGCTGACCGCCCCCTCCGGCGTGCTCAGCCACATCCACGGGGTGCAGGTCGACCACAAGGCGCTCGTCGTCACCCGGATCCTGGGCGGGCGCCACCTGGTCCAGGCACTGCTCTCGGGCATCAATCCCGGCCCGGAGGTGCTGGCGGCCGGCGTGTGGGTCGACACCGTGCACTCCGCGACGGCGCTCGGCCTCGCCGCGGCGGACCGGCACCGCGCCCGCGGCGGGGTGACCGACGCCGCCGTCGCGGCGTCGTGGGCGGCCCTGGGCTGGCGCCACCTGCGCACCGGTCAGGCCAGGACCGACCGCGTCCGGGGCCGCGACCGGCTGGCCCGCGCGGTGGTGGGCGCGCTCCCCGGCGGTGGCGGGCTGATGGCGCAGGCGCGGGCAGTCCGCTGCGGGCGGGCCTAGGAAGTCATTTCTGCAACGTGAATTGATTGACGTCGATGTATCCGATGCGGAACATCTCGGCGCAGCCGGTCAGGTATTTCATGTACCGTTCGTACACTTCCTCGGATTGCAGCTCGATGGCCTGGTCCTTGTGGGCTTGCAGCGCGGCAGACCAGATGTCGAGCGTCTTCGCGTAGTGCGGCTGCAACGACTGGACGCGACTAACTGTGAAGCCATTCGCGGTGGCGCGTTCTTGCACCATCGGTATCGAGGGCAGTCGCCCGCCCGGAAAGATCTCGGTCACAATGAATTTGACGAATCGGGCGAATGTAAACGAGATGGGCATGCCACGTTCGACCATCTCCGTCGGATGAAGCCCGGTGATGGTGTGCAACAACATGATCCCGTCATCGGGCAGCAGGTCATGCGCCAGGGTGAAGAACGCGTCGTAGCGCTCGTGCCCGAAGTGTTCGAAGGCGCCGATGCTGACAATCCGGTCGACGGGCTCGTCGAACTGTTCCCAGCCGCGCAGCAGAATCCTCGCCGAACGCGGGCTGGCGGATTGGGCGATCAGCCGCTCGACGTGATCGGCCTGGTTGCGACTCAGGGTGAGGCCGACGACGTTGACGTCGTACTTTTCGAGGGCGCGCATCATCGTGGCCCCCCAGCCGCAGCCGACGTCGAGCAACGTCATACCCGGTTGCAACCCAAGTTTGCCCAGGGCGAGGTCGATTTTGGCGATCTGCGCCTCTTCCAGCGTCATGTCGTCGCGCTCGAAGTAGGCGCAGCTGTACGTCTGGGTGGGGTCGAGGAAAAGCCGGAAGAGTTCGTCCGACAAATCGTAGTGGGCCTGCACATCGTCGAAGTGCGGCGTTAAATCCGTCCCCTCGGGGGGCTCCGACGTCGTAGGCATCGTGACAGCCTAGTCGCCGATTTGAGCACGCCGGAAACAGTGAAGTCTCCCGGTCCCTCTGGCATCGGTACGGGGGTGGGGATGACGCCCATCCGGTGCGGATAGCGCCGTCACTCGTAGCTGCCTTCGAGGTACCAGCGCCGCTGGCGGTAGCACAGCAGAAACGCCCGCTCGCCCTCCAGCAAGACCTGCGCGCGGGCGGTGCGGCCCCTTCCCACGTCGGGATCCCACCACCGCTCGTCGACCGGCCATGGCCCGGCCCACCAGTCCAGCCGCTCGTCCTTGCCGTGCACGGTCAGCCGCGCCGGGTCGGCGGAGAACAGCCCACGGCCGGTCACCCGCACCGAATTCCCTTGGCCGTCAAGCAGTTCCACCGGGTCGTCCAGCAAAACCGCCGGTGACGGCTCGGGCAGCCGCCCGGGCCACGGCAGACTCGGGTCGGCCCGCGGCGCCGGTTCGTCGCCCAGCGGGGTCAACGTGATGCGTTCGGCCGGCCCGCGCCCGCCGGACAGCACCGGCACCCGCACCGCCTCCGGGCCGAGCAGGCCCTGCACTCGCACCAGGGCGCGACGGGCCCGCAGCCGGTCCTCCTCGCCGAGGCCGCCCCACAGCGGCAGCTGCAGCGCCTCGGCCGACACCACCTCGACCGCCTGCAACCGCAGCAGGGTCACCGGCGCCGTCGGGCGGGGATTGCGCGTGGTCCGGCTGCTCAACCAGCCGTCCAGTTGCCAGCGCACCCGGTCGGCGGTGGCGTCCTCGGTCAACGGCTCGGCGCATCGCCACACCCGGTGCAGTTCTTCGCCGTTGGCGGTGACGGCGTGAATGCCCAGCCGGGTGCAGCCCACCCCGGCGCCCATCAGAGTCCGATGCAGCGCGGCGGCCAGCGAGCGGCCGGCGAAGGCCGCGGCGTCGACCCTGTCGATCGGCGGGTCGCAGTCCAGCACGGCCTCCAGCTCTTCCGGCGGCTCGCGTCCGGACGGTCCCCGCTCGGGTTCACCGCGGGCCAACCGGTGCGCGGCCACCCCGTCGGCGCCGAACCGGGAGGCCACGTCGGTGGCCGACAGCGCGGCGAATTGCCCGATGGTGCGAATCCCCATGCGCCACAACAGGTCCGTCAGCTCTTCCCGGCCAGGACCACACAGGCTGGGTTCGGTGGCGAGTTGGCGGATAGACAGCACAGACAGGAACTTCGCGTCACCGCCCGCCGGGACGATCCGGCCCGCCCGCGCGGCGAAGACCGCGGTGGACAGCCGGTCTGCGACCCCGACCTGGCACTCGGCGCCGGCCGCAGCCACCGCATCGATCAGCCGCTCGGCGGCGTCGGCCTCGGAGCCGAAATAGCGGGCCGCCCCGCGCACCGGCAACACCAAGAGCCCGGGCCGCAGCACCTCGGCACGCGGCACCAGGTCGTCCACCGCCGCGATGACCGACTCGAAGAAGCGGGCGTCGCGGTCCGCGTCGGCGGTGGTGACGTGCAGCTGCGGGCAGCGGGCCGCCGCCTCCCGGCGCCGCAGCCCCCGCCGCACCCCCGCCGCGCGGGCGGCCGCCGAACAGGCGATCACCCGATTGGCCAACGTGACCGCCACCGGGGCGGTCGCGGAGAGGCCGGCGGCCGCGGCCGCGGCGACCGCGGGCCAGTCCATGCACCAGATGGCCAGCACCCGGGATGCCACTGGTGAATTCACCCGGCTCGCGCCCGGGCGGTCACCCGCCGGCCCGCACACACCCCGCTGACCTGCAGCCGCACCCGGCTGATCCGGCCGAACCCAGGGCGGCCCCCCGAGGTGAGCTCGTAACCGCAGACCCGAGCCTCCAGCCGGGTGGGCGCCCCCTGCCAGTCACCGTCGGTGACCAGCACGGTGCACCCCTTGTTGCGGGCCCGCGCTACCACCGCCCGCGCCCGGGTCTGCGGCACCCGGCGCCCGCCCAGGCCGAGGACCACCAGATCCATGCCGTCGACGAGCACCGCGGCCACCTCCACCGGGTCGGTGCCGGGATCCGGGATCACCGCGACCCGGCTCAGATCCGCCCCCATCTCCGCGGCCGCCAACAGCCCGATGTCCGGCTGGCCGACGATTGCCACGTTGCCGCCCGCCGCCGTCACCGCGGCCACCATGCTCAGCAGCAGCGACCGGGCGCCCGAGAGGACCGCCACCGATCCGCGCGGCAGGGGCGCCGGCAGCGACTCCGCCAACCACCGCGGCAGCGCCAGTTGGGCTTCCGATTCCGGCAGCAGGTCGTCGGCACGGGTGGCCGCGGGCCCCGGCGCCTTCCCGGTGATCACGGCCATCCGCCGCCGAAGCGATTCGAGCTGCTCAGCGCGATTTTCGGAGGCCAAAGCCGCGGTCATGACTGCCTCCTGTTCGAATGTATGTTCGATACAGTTGGAGTAAACACCCGCCCTCCGACAACCGTCAAGAAACGTGAGAGGCTGCTTTATGCGGTCGTTGCTGGTGTGGCTGATGATGCTCTTTTGCTGTACTTTTCCGGTGCCAAGCGCCGCCGCCCCCTGCCGGCAGGCGGAGCTGTTCGCCACCGACACCACCGATCCCCTGTTCGAGGCGCAGGCCACCGTGACGATCGCGTCAAGCGGCGCGGCGGTGACGGGATCGACCCCGCTCGACGGGGTGTACTGGTCGAGCGCGCAGCACCGGAACACCCGGGAGAGCTCGCGGGAATTTCATCTGTGCGGCGCCGACGGCTCGGTGCACGCCGCCGCCGAGGCGCTGCGCCGCCAGTTCGACCAAGAAGCGGTGCTGACCTTCGACTACGAGCCCACGCCGGACCAGGACGCGATCATCATCGCCGTGCCGGAAGTCGACATCGCCCGCTTCGGCGACGCGCTGGCGGCCGACCCGGCCGCCCGCGACCGCATCCGGGGTGGATCGGTCACCACCACCGACCACACCTTGATCCTGGTCGCGGGAAACCACGATCGAGACGTCGCCCGACGACTCGTCGGCGAAGCCGGCGGCAACTGGGCAGCCGCCACGATCGCTTACGGCCGAAGCGAATTCGTGGAGTAGCCACGCTCTCGAGTGTGCGGCTGGCCGCACGTTCGGCCACGAGTGTGCGGCTGGCCGCACGTTCGTCGCAAAAAGCGACGCGCCTTCACTCCCACTCGATGGTGCCGGGTGGTTTGCTGGTGATGTCGAGCACCACGCGGTTGACCTCGCGGACCTCGTTGGTGATGCGGGTCGAGATGCGCTCCAGCACCTCGTAGGGCACCCGGGTCCAGTCGGCGGTCATGGCGTCCTCGCTGGACACCGGCCGCAGCACGATCGGATGCCCGTACGTCCGGCCGTCACCCTGCACACCGACCGAGCGGACCTCGGCCAGCAACACCACCGGGCACTGCCAGATCAGGTTGTCCAGGCCGGCGGCGGTGAGTTCCTCGCGCGCGATCGAGTCGGCGCGCCGCAGGGTCTCCAACCGCGCCGCGGTGACCTCGCCGACGATTCGGATGCCCAACCCGGGCCCCGGAAAGGGTTGGCGTGCAACGATTTCCTCCGGCAGGCCCAGCTCGCGCCCGACGGCGCGCACCTCGTCCTTGAACAGCAGCCGCAGCGGCTCGACGAGCCGGAACTTCAGGTCGTCGGGCAGACCGCCGACATTGTGATGGCTCTTGATGTTGGCGGTTCCGCTGCCCCCGCCAGACTCCACCACGTCGGGATACAGCGTGCCCTGCACCAGGAACTCGACCTCGGATCCGGTGTCGCTCAGGATGTCTCGGACCGCGCCCTCGAAGGCCCGGATGAACTGGCGGCCGATGATCTTGCGCTTGCCCTCGGGGTTGGTCACCCCCGACAGCGCCTGCAGGAAGGTGTCCGCGGCGTCGACGGTGACCAGGTTGGCGCCGGTGGCGGCGACGAAGTCGCGCTGCACCTGCGCGCGCTCGCCGGCACGAAGGAGCCCGTGGTCGACGAAGACGCAGGTCAGCCGGTCGCCGATGGCGCGCTGCACCAGCGCGGCCGCCACCGCCGAGTCCACCCCGCCGGACAGCCCGCAGATCGCGTGCCCGTCACCGATCTGTTCGCGCACCTGCTCGACCAGCGCGCCGGCGATGTTGGCGGGCGTCCACTCCGCGCCCAGCCCGGCGAAGTCGTGCAGGAACCGGCTGAGCACCTGCTGCCCGTGCGGGGTGTGCATGACCTCGGGGTGGTACTGCACCCCGGCCAGGCGGCGGCTCCGGTTCTCGAAGGCGGCCACTGTCGCGCCCGCGCTGCTGGCGACCACGTCGAACCCCTCCGGCGCGGCGGTGACCGCGTCGCCGTGACTCATCCAGACCGGCTGAGTGCTTGGCAGCCCCGAATGCAATTCGCCGCCAACAACTTTCAGCTCGGTGCGGCCGTATTCGCTGGTGCCGGTGCGGGCGACCGTCCCGCCCAGGGCCTGCGCCATGGCCTGGAATCCGTAGCAGATGCCGAACACCGGCACACCGAGGTCGAACACCGCCGGATCGAGCTGCGGGGCGCCCTCCTCGTAGACGCTGGACGGCCCCCCGGACAGCACCAGCGCCGACGGCTGCCGGGCCTTGATCTCGTCGATCGACGCCGTGTGCGGGATGACCTCGGAGAAGACCCGCGCCTCGCGGACGCGCCGGGCGATCAGCTGCGCATATTGGGCGCCGAAGTCGACCACCAACACGGGCCGCGGCGAGGGGGTTTCCACGGCAGCCAGCTTAGTGGCCGGCTGGGACCGCCCCGGTGGGGCCGTGCCCACGCCCGCCTCACATCAGGTGCGTGGGCTGCGCAATGCCGAATCGGGTGCCGGCGTAGCGCTTCAGCGCCGCCGGGCTGAAGTACACGTGCTGGCCGGCGGTGTGCAGGTCGCGGAAGCATCGTTGCAGGGGGTGGCCTGCGTGCACCGCGCCCGCCCCGGCCAAGCCGAACGCCGTGTCGACCGCGTGGCGCGCCGCTCGCATCGCCTGCTGGGCGGCGAGCTGGAAGCCGGCGCGCTGCTGAAGCGGCGGCGGATCGCCGGCCCGGGCGGTTTCCCACAGGGCGCCCGCCTCGTCGAGGACGAAGGCGCGGGCGGATTTCAAACCGGCGTCGGCCCGGGCGAACTCGACTTGGGCGGCGGGGTCGGCGGCGAGCGGCTCGAACGTGCCGGCGCGCGCCTTCGTCGGTGCGAGGTCGGCGAATTCGTCGAGTGCGCGCCGCGCGATCCCGAGCGGGACGCCGACCAGGCCCACTCCCACCAGGGTGAAGAACGGCAGCCGCCACAACGGGCCGTCCCGGCGGGCCGGTTCGAAGAACGGGCTGATGGTGTGTTCCTCGGCGACGTGCACGCCGCGCGCAACCACGTCGTTGCTGCCGGTGGCGCGCAACCCCAGGACGTCCCAGTTGTCGACGATCTCGATGTCCGCGCGCGGGAAGAACGCCAGGCGCCAGTCGGGGCCGCGCCCGGGCAGCATCCGCGGCGCGTCACCGTCGAAGACGAACATCCCGCCCAGCATCCATTCGGCGTGGCGGCAACCGCTGGCGAACGGCCACCGGCCGTCGACCGCGAACCGGCCGCGGCCGTCCGGGACGGCGCGCCCGGTGGGGGCGAACACCGTGGCCGCCAGGAAGTCGGCGTCCGGACCGAACAGCGCTGCTGCGGCGGCGGGTTCGAGCCAGGCGGTGAACGCGGGCGCGCCCGCCCCGATCGCCGCGACCCAGCCCACCGAACCGTCGGCGCGCGCAAGTTCCTCGATCATCTCGATGAACTCGACTGGGGCCACTTCGAATCCGCCGAGCGAGCGCGGTTGAACGGCACGGAAAATGCCCGCGCCGCGCATCCGATCGACCAGATCGATCGGCAAGGTGCCCAGCGCCTCGGCCTCGGCGGCGCGCCGCGTGATTTCGGGGGCCAGGGCACGCGCCACGTCGGCGGGATTGGCGCCGTCCGAAAGGCCGGCGGCGTGGCGGGTTGCGGTTGTCATCTCAAGCTCCCCAATTCTGATACAGTGAATTGTAATAGATACAGGAGCATGTACTCAATTATGGGATCTGTCAAGCGCGAGCCGGCCCGCCGGTACGACTCGACCCGTCGCAGGCAGCAGGCGCAGCACAACCGGCACGCGGTGCTCGCGGCCGCCCGGCGGCGCTTCCTGGCCCAGGGGTACGCGGCGACGACGATCGCCGAGATCGCCCGCGACGCCGCCGTGTCGGTCGAAACGGTGTACAAGACGTTCGCGACCAAGGCCGGCGTGTTGAAAGCGCTGTTCGATGTGTCGGTCGCCGGCGATGACGAGCCGATCCCGATGGTCGAGCGCGACGTCATCCAGGAGGTGGCCGACGCCACCGAGGCCGTCGACAAGCTGGAGCTCTACGCCAAGCACCTGGTCGCCAGCATGCCGCGCAGCGCGCCGGTCCAGCTGCTCGCCCGCGACGGCGCCGCGGTGTCGCCGGACGCCGCCGCCGTCTGGAAGCAGATCAGGGACGAGACCCTGACCGGCATGACGATGTTCGCCTCCGACCTCGCCCGCACCGGGCAGCTGCGGGTCAACGCCAGACAGGCGCGAGACATCCTGTGGACCTATCACGCACCCGAGCTCTACGAGCTGCTCGTGCTCGAACGCGGCTGGTCGGTCAGCCGCTATGGCAAGTTCATCGCGCAGGCGTGGATCGACGCCCTGCTCGTCCGGTGAGTCCTACAGCCCGAACGCCTGCCGCACCGCGCCGACGGTTTGTGGATCGCCTTCGAAGTTGACGCGCCGCAGCGCCGCCCGTCGCTTCGCGTCGCTCACGCCCAGGCGCGCGCCGACCAGATCCGCGGCGCTGGCGGTGATCGTCACCGAAGGCTCGCCACGAGCGCCGGCGAGCCGCCCCTGAGTCACCGCGAATTCGAAACGGCGGCCGTCGATGTCGATGCGGATCGTCGCCTCCAGGCCGGCCGCCCCGGCCGAATCGAAGCCGAGCAGGAATCCGGCCAGGAAACCGTTCAAGGGCGTTCCCGGCCCGTCCCCGATCGGGTCCATCCGGTCCAGCCCGAACAACGCGACGCTCCGCAGCACGGGCAGCACCCGCTGCCAGCCCAGGTCGCTGAGCGTGTAGACGGTGCGCCCGATCGGGGCGGGCAGGTCGGTCCGGTCGACGATCCCCGCCTCCTGCAATTCCTTCAGCCGCTCGGCCAGCAGATTGGTCGCAATGCCCGGCAGCGCGTCGCGCAGGTCACCGTAGCGGCGGGCGCCGCCGACCAGCTCGCGCAGGATCAGCAGCGTCCACCGCTCGCCGAGGACGTCGAGGCCACGCGCGATCGGGCAATTCTGGTTGTAGTTCCTGCGGGACGCCACCACGCCAGTCTACCTACCGGCAGACGTCTTTTTCAACTCACTACTTGATTTATTTGTCTATTAGCTTTACCGTCTTGTCCATGCCTATCGACCCGCTATTCCGGAACCGGCCGATCGCCGCGCTGGCCGTCATCTGCCTCGGTGTCTTCGTCATCAGCGTCGACGCCACCATCGTCAACGTCGCGCTGCCGACGCTGTCGCGCGAACTCGGGGCCGACACCGCCCAGCTGCAGTGGATCGTCGACGCCTACACCCTGGTGATGTCCGGCCTGCTGCTCTCGGCGGGCAGCCTGTCCGACCGGTACGGCCGGCGGGGGTGGCTCAACTCCGGGCTCGCACTCTTCGCCGCCACGTCCGCCCTTGCGGCACAGGCGAATTCGGCCGACCAGCTGATCGCCGCACGCGCCGCCATGGGCGTGGGCGCGGCGGTGATCTTTCCGACCACGCTCGGACTGATCACCAACATCTTCACCGACGCGGGCGCGCGCGCCAAGGCGATCGGGCTGTGGGCGGCGATGGTGGGCGTCGGGGTGGCCGTCGGACCGATCAGCGGTGGCTGGCTGCTCGAACACTTCTGGTGGGGCTCGATCTTCATGGTCAACATCCCCGTGGCCGCCGTGGCCATCATCGGCGGCTTCCTCTTCGTTCCGACCTCGCGCGACCCGGCCGCCCCGCGCGTCGACGTCCCCGGGCTGATCCTGTCCGCCGCCGGGATCACCGCCCTGGTCTACACGGTCATCCAGGCGCCCACCTGGGGATGGACCAACGGCCGGACCGCGGCCGGATTCGCCCTTGCGGCAACGGTCCTCGCCGTGTTCGCCTTGTGGGAGCGGCGCACCACGCATCCGATGCTTGACGTCTCGGTGTTCGTCAACCGCCGGTTCTCCGGCGGCAGCCTTGCGGTGACCGCCGGCTTCCTGACCTTGTTCGGGTTCATCTTCGTCATCACCCAGTACTTCCAATTCATCAAGGACTACACCGCGTTTCAGAGCGGCGTGCGGCTGCTTCCGGTCGCCGCCTCCATCGCGCTTGCCAGCATCCTGGGGCCCCGGCTGGTGGAACGAATCGGCACCACGGCCGTCGTCGCCGCCGGCCTCACCGTGTTCGCCGCCGGCCTGGCGTGGGCGTCCACGGCGAACGCCGCCACACCCTACGACCAGATCGCCATGCAGATGCTGCTGCTCGGTGGCGGCCTCGGCCTGACCGTTTCCCCGGCGACCGAGGCGATCATGGGGTCGCTCTCGGTGGACAAGGCCGGCGTCGGTTCGGCCGTCAACGACACCACGCGCGAACTCGGCGGCACGCTCGGGGTGGCCATCGCCGGCAGCATCTTCGCGTCGGTGTATTCCGGGCATCTCGGGGCGGATGCCTTGACCGGGCTGCCCGCCGAGCCGATGCGGCACTCGATGGCGCTGGCGCACAGGGTGATTCAGCAACTGCCCCCGCCACAAGCCGGCTATGTCCGCGGCGTCGTCGATCACGCGTTCCTCGACGGTCTGCGGGTGAGCTCGCTGGTATGCGCCGGCATCGCACTCGGCGCCGCAATCGTCGTCGGCTGGTTGTTGCCGGCGCGTCAAACCGAAAGGGAAGTGTCATGAACGGCAGCACGTATGTTCTCGGCCACGCCGACGCGGAGGTGCGGCGGCTGCTCCTGCAGGGCAGGCTCTACAACGACTACACCGAGCACGCGCTGCGCCTCGCCGGCCTGCGCCCGGGGATGCGGGTGCTCGACATCGGCAGCGGGCCCGGCGACGTCTCGTTCATCGCGGCCCGGCTGGTCGGCCCGACCGGGAGCGTCCTGGGGGTGGACGCTGCACCCGAGATGGTCGAGCTGGCCCGCGCCCGTGCGGCCGAACAGGGCCTGGGCACAGTACGTTTCATCCACTCCGCAATTGACGCGATCGAGCTGCACGAGCCCGTCGACGCGATCGTCGGCCGGTTGATCCTCATGCACCTGCCCGATCCGGCGACCGCCCTCGGCCGGCTCAGCTCGTTCGTGCGCCCCGGCGGCGTGATCGCGTTCTCCGAGAACGACATTGCCGCTGCGCGCAGCGTCCCGGAGATACCGCTATTCGGTCAGGTGATATCGGGGATCGTGCGGGCCTTCGAGGCCATGGGCCTGTCCGCGCGGTTCGGCACCACGCTGCACACGATCTTCGCCGACGCCGGCCTCGGCTCGCCGAGGCTCACCATCGGCGCGCCGATCGGGACGGCCGCCGACGCCGACATCCTGGCGTACGGCGCGGAAGTCTGGCGGCTGGTCTCCCCCATCGCACAACAGGGCGGCTTCGCCATCGACGAGGTCGCCGACATCGGCAACTTCGTGCCGCTCTTCCGCGAGCAGGCGATCGCGGCCGACGCCCTCATCATGATGCCG
Organism: Mycobacterium sp. E1715; assembly: GCF_001667625.1. Classification (NCBI taxonomy): domain Bacteria; kingdom Bacillati; phylum Actinomycetota; class Actinomycetes; order Mycobacteriales; family Mycobacteriaceae; genus Mycobacterium; species Mycobacterium sp. E1715. Next base: position 1,648 of record NZ_LZJJ01000436.1, on the reverse strand, counting down.
CCCATCATCACGGCCTGGGCGCAGAAGTGAACGACACGATTGCGAGCCAGTACTCGACCGGCCTGTCGCGCGGCCAGATCGAGCGGGCGCTGATCTCGGCCGGTAAGGACCTGGACCGGCTGGCCCCGGCTGACCTGGGCCTGCTGGAGGACTTCCACACGATGGGCCGCGTGGCGACCGGACAGCTGGTGGACCTGGTGGGGATCACCGGTGACAGCGAGGTGCTCGATGCCGGCAGCGGCGTCGGCGGCACCGCCCGCTACGTCGCCGACCGCTACGGCTGCCACGTCACCGCCGTGGATCTCACCGCCGAATATTGCGAAACGCACCGCTGGCTCAATCGGCTCGTCGGGCTCGACGGCCGGATCTCCGTTCACCAATCTGACGTCACCGAACTCCCGTTCGCCGACGGCACTTTCGACGTCGTCATCAGCCAGCACGTCCAGATGAACGTGGCCGACAAGGCGCGCCTCTATTCCGAGGCGCACCGAGTGCTCAAGGACGGCGGACGGCTTGGCTTGTGGGACATCACAACCGCCGGAGCGGGTGCGCTCGACTTTCCCCTGCCGTGGGCCGACGCGCCCGCGCGCAGCCATCTGGTGACGCCCGGCGCGCTCCGCGCCGCCGTGCAGTCGGCGGGGTTCGTCGTCGAGCAGTGGAACGATCTCACCGACCAGGCCAGCGCGTTGATGCAGGCGATCCTCGCCCAGCCGTTTAGCCCGCTGGGGCTGCACGCCTTCGTCACCGACTTCGACCGCAAGGCCGGCAACCTCACCCGGGCGCTGGCCGACGGACGGCTTCGCGCCATCCAGGCGGTGTGTGTGAGGTGAAACCGGCGGGCCAGGTGGCGCGCTGATTGCTCGGCGTGGTGGAGTGGGTATCGCTTAACTAGTCGTCTTCAGACCAGGAAGCGAGGTCCGCCCGTGCTGGGTCTGCCCGAGAAGGTGCACGCCTGTCTGTTCGACCTCGACGGGGTGCTCACCGACACCGCGAGCGTGCACACCAAGGCCTGGAAGGCCATGTTCGACGACTACCTGGCGGAGCGGGCCAAGCGCACCGGCGACGAATTCGTCCCCTTCGACGCGGCCGCCGACTACCGCCAATACGTGGACGGCAAGAAGCGCGAGGACGGCGTCCGGTCGTTCCTGCAGAGCCGCGGGATCGAGCTACCCGACGGCAGTCCCGACGACCCGGCGGACGACGAGACGGTGTACGGCCTGGGCAACCGCAAGAACGACATGTTCCAGAAGGTATTGCGCGAGGACGGCGTCGAGGTGTTCGAAGGCTCACGCCGATACCTGGAGGCGGTCTCGGCCGCGGGCCTGGGAATCGCCGTGGTGTCCTCGAGCGCCAACACCCGCGACGTGCTGGAGATCACCGGCCTGGACCGGTTCATCCAGCAGCGGGTCGACGGCGTCACGCTGCGCGACGAGAACATCGCCGGCAAGCCGGCGCCGGACTCCTACCTGCGGGGGGCCGAGCTGCTCGGCGTCGACGCCGACGCGGCGGCGGTGTTCGAGGACGCCATCTCGGGCGTGCAGGCCGGCCACGCCGGCAACTTCGGCTACGTGGTCGGCGTCGACCGGGTGGGCCAGGCCGACGATCTGCGCCGCAACGGCGCCGACGTGGTGGTCACCGACCTCGCCGA